>NZ_CP043059.1:0-84843 GCF_008121535.1 Dolichospermum sp. UHCC 0315A | reverse complement strand
GCCCAAATTCTCGAACAATTTAAAGACAACTGGCAACAAATCTACATCGAATTAGAGAAACTCCGCCAACGGGTTAGAGATGCAGAAAATGAACCCACCTATGGCTTGCACAAGAAAAAGCAAATGCCCTTTTTCAGAATGTTCAAAAGTGAGCTTTTTGGCAATACTGAACTAACCGAAGACCTGATCGCCCAAAACGTAGCATTAACGCAACAAGTGTTTATGGTAGTAGAGCGCGAATTACAACTAGCAGGTTTTTGGGAAAGTATTCCCGCCCGTAATAAACTCAAGGCGGAAATTCAAAAAATTCTCTTGTCCCCTGAATTTAAGAACCTACCGAACATCATCAAAAACCGCAATCAGATCATCTCGCGAGTCATGGAGTTAGCTGAAAAAAATACCGATCGCATCCTATACGCCGACTAAACTAGCCAAAAATGGAACTTAATTACGCAGTCATTTACTCCTCCAAACGCAAAACGCTCACGATTACTGTTGAGCGCGATCGCTCAGTTGTCGTCAAAGCTCCCACAGGCACATCACCCGAAAAAATTAATGCGATCGTAGAGTCCCGCAAACTATGGCTGTACGAAAAAACCAATCACGAACAAAAGTATCACCCACCTCTCCCACCAGGGAAAGAATTAATCAGTGGTGAGTCACTACCCTATCTAGGACGCAACTATCGCCTAGAAATATCAGACAGCATCGAGGAAATTCAATTTATCAGTAATCGATTTTTAGTTCCCAAAGCCCAAGCAAATCATCGCGGCGACATCTTTAAAAACTGGTACATCAAAAAAGCTGAAGAGAAAATTCTCCCCCGCGTTCAATTTCATGCCCAACGTATAGGTACAGAGTTCAACCTAGCCAAGATTACAGACAGTAAATATCATTGGGGTTCCTGTACACCAAAAAACAACCTAAATTTTAACTGGCGATTAGTCAAAGCTCCCATGTTTGTCATTGACTATGTAATCGTTCACGAATTAGCCCATCTGATTGAGCATAACCATACGCCTCGTTTCTGGAACATCGTCAAAGCTCAATTAGCCACAATGGACAAAGCTAAACAATGGCTAAAAGATAATGGCGAACTATTAGAACAAAATCTATAAGGGTGGCTACCCAATAAGTATAAAAGTAAAACAAAGTTACTATTATAAGCAGAAGTTATGACAAAGCCCAAAACCCTGATTCTGTCGTGGGGCGAATGATAAGTTGAAGAAAAAAGCCTTCCTTTCTTGTGTCACTCATCACGGAAACACAACCTTTCACCCCTGGAGTCAACGAAATGTGGATTTCATATAAGCGATTCCTACGCATTGCATCGGAAGGAACTAGCGATAGCGAAGCGCTGCTGCAAGCAGTTCGCCTTGCCACCCACAGAAATTACCCATCAAGTCCAAATAGATTTTAGAGGGAGAAATTTTTATAGAGTTAGAGAGCGAAGCGCTGCTGGGAATCGCAAAGCGCTCCACAGAAATTACCCCATCAACACCAAATAAATTTTCTTGAGGGAAAAGGTCAAATTACAATATTACTTATCAGAATATAACTAGCTAGAATGCTTATTCGGATAAGTAAATGAATGAATCCCCGGAAATTGGTGAAATAACTGTTGTCAATTCCCTAGCTTTGACTGCACCCACCCCCCTAACTGAACACCCCGCTGCTGTCTATCTCTCCAATTTATCCCCTGGTTCTCGTTCCGCGATGAGGCAATCTTTGAATGCGATCGCTCGTATCCTCACCAGCAATGAATGTGATGCACTAACGTTAAATTGGGCTGAACTGCGTTATAAACATACAGCTTTATTACGGTGTATACTAATGGAAAGATATGCACCAGCCACAGCTAATAAAATGCTGAGTGCGTTAAGGAGAGTCTTGAAAGAAGCATTACGACTTGAATTAATGGACGCTAGGGATTTTGCCAGGGCGGTAGATGTCGCTAGTATTAAGCTGTCTAAGGAACTCAAGGGGCGTTTTTTATCTGAAACTGAAATTAATGCCCTGATGCAAGTATGTTTTGATGACCCTACTCCCATTGGTTATAGGGATGCGGCCTTGATAGCAATTTTGCGGGGTGCGGGGTTACGCCGGGGGGAATCGGTAAATTTAATGTTGAGTGACTTCCATTCTGGGAGCGTTAAAGTTCGCAGTGGTAAGGGTGGTAAAGATAGAACTGTTTATTTGCCAGATGGAGTTTTACCAACTATCGAAGACTGGTTAGAAATTAGAGGCCGGGAATCTGGGGCTTTAATCTGTCACATTAATAAATCCGGGGCGGTAACTTTGCGACAACTGACACCCCAAGCGGTATTATTCATCTTGGAAAAACGGGGTGCAGAAGCTGGTGTCACTAACTTTTCTGCCCATGATTTTCGGAGAACTTTTATTTCTGAGTTATTAGATTCTACTGATATCGTTACCGTCCAGAAATTAGCCGGTCATGCCTCACCGGAACTCACTTCTAGATATGACCGCCGGGGCGAGGAAGTTAAACAACGGGCTGTACAGGCAATTAGTGTGCCTCGACGGAAGTGATAATATTTTATTAGTAGTTAGTTTTTAGAAGTAAAAAAAATGGCTAAAGGGTTTGGTGTAAAGCCAGAAAAACAATTAGGATACATCTTACAGTTAATGCCAGAAGTCAAAGCTTATGCTGTGAGATTCAATTATAATGACTTTCATGAAAAAACTGGAGAGGAATTTATTGGGGTAACAAGTATGCTTCATGAGGCTCAAGTCTGGAAGAAAAAGGAGCAAGTTAAACAGTCAATTGAAAAATATTCTGACTTTCTACTGGAAAAGGTAGAAGCTGGTTCACAAGTGCGCGTAGATATTAAACAACTTAAACGTTCCAGTGACGGTAAACTCATTGATGAGTTAGTTGAATCATTATTCATAGTTACAGACAACTCTGAAATGAAGATATTATCCCCTACTGTCTCACCGGATAATACAACCCATCTTTAACATTTAATTTCCACCCCAAACTACTGGGGTCACGATTCCTGGACCAACTAATAAATTCCTGCTCAGTTTTGGTTTCCCATTCTGTAGTTAAACTCTGCTGTGTTACCCCCAACCGTTGCGCTAAGTTCTCAGGGGCAAAAGATGTGATTTCTACTGGTTGTTGTTGATACTGATATCCTGAATACCTTTGTCTAGAGTTGCCACCGCTATATCTACCAGAAACTATTGCTTTTTCAATTTTCTCTAACTGTTTACCAAGCACTTCTAATTTAGTGGCCACCTGTTGATCTTGTTGGCAAAGGTGCGTTTTCAGTTCCCCCAGTTTCTCCTCCACCTGCTGTAATTCACTGGTTGCTTCTAGTTTTACACTGCTATCGAACTGCGCTATCAATTCCTGTAAGCCTTGCAGTAAGGCTGTTGTGTGACCGTCGCGGTGGATTTTTGCTAGTTGCCGTACTACCGGAATTAGTACATTAGGCACGCGGATCATTTCGCTGGGTGGGGTCTTGTTGGTAGGCATGATATCTGTAGTTGATATCGAATATTGTAGCCTGAAAGTTTCCCTGAAGAATTTTGTCTAGGGTAGTTGTCGGTTCGCAGACAAAGTGAAAATTGACGCGGACTAATTGAAAATATACTTGTGTAACCCTTATTATTTCGTACCCTGAGAGCGAGCGATTCCTACGGAGCGCTAATTCCCTCCGGGACGCTTTGCGAACGCTATCGCTAATTATAGAAGTGTTTCTCCAAAGCTTGTAATGAGTTGCGAACTTTTATCCTCATTTGGCAGAAAATTTCAATTAGTCCGCGATTTTGGTAGGAATTTTTCATCTACTCCGTGACAGATTTTCACTTTGTCTGCGACAAGGTAAGTTAGAACCCTGATTATTCCGTTGAAATTTTTTCAATTAGTCTGCGAACCGACACCATTAAAGTCCAATCGGCAGCTACTTTAGGTGCTTATGGACTTTTAGAAGTTGTTTTTCAACCCCAAGGTGGCGCACCACCCCATTATCACGAACAAGAAAACGAGTCTTTCTACATTCTCGAAGGGGAAATAGAATTTCAAGTTGCAGAAAAAACTTACATTGCCAGTGCTGGTAGTTTTGTCCATATTCCTAAAGGAAAAATACACAGTTTTATAGCGTTTCCTAGTCTAATGAGGTACAAAATTATCTGCGTTCATCTGCGTTCATCTGCGTTTAATTCTGACTTCTTGTACCTCACTTACATGGGAATTGCTATATTAATAAATGCCAGACTCCAGTGAAAGCATTAGTTTGGGTAACACCAGGGGGGTTAGAGAAATTTTTTGCTGAAGTTGGGACAAAGGTAGAAGATCCTTTATTTCCTCCTCCCCTAAATCCCGCAGACATGGAAAGATTACCACGTATCGCCGCTAATTATGGACTGCAATTAATCACGACTGAAGATAACAAATAATCAAGATAGAAGTAATTCATTAATTACCTCTAAGCAAGAAAGTTAATAATAAGAAACACTCATTTGCTGAGTTTAAAGCTCAGTCAAAAAAAAGATGTTTTTAAAAGATGTGTAGCACAAAAAAACAGTGCCATTATTTCAATCTCATGTTTTTAAACATGAGTTTTTCTGTTCCCTGTTGCTTCCTGTTCCCTCTGAATAATAATTTAATTTTCACTAATTCCGGTTTCTCAGTTTTCCCCACAGTAATTAGTGAACCGTGGGGTTTTGTTTTCTAAAACTCTGAGTTACTTTCTAACCATTGTTCTAAATCAGTGACAGAGGAGAAATCTAAGAGTGCTTCACCGAGTAATTCTAATTGGTCAATTGTTAATGTCCGAATTGTGTCAATGAATGATGATTTAATTTCACCAATTCGCCGATTTAGTTGCCGAATAATTAGTTGTTGTTCACCGCGTTCCATTGCTAATTCTTCTGTTGGACTAATGAAAGGCATTTGATTTTCCTCCTCTAAATGTTTGATTTTAGCTACTAATCCTCGTTGCAATTCTTTGGGTAATGTCATCATTTTATCAATTATCTTAAAAAGGGTAACAATTTTTTCTTTTGTTAAGCCTCGCTCGTAAAGTCCCCTAATTAATGTCCATTTCCATTGTTCCCGTTCTGCTAAATTCCCTGTGGTGGCTTTGGTTTTCAAGTGTGCCATTACTATGATAGCAAAGGGATTATCACTTGATTCTAGTTCATTCCACCGTGATTCATAGTCCAGGAGTTTAGCAATAGGGAACTTCAGACTTAATTCACAATCTAACATGGCTTGATGATAACTGTTAGGTCGCCAAGTGGAACTTGTGTCTCCTAAAATTGCCAAACTCACAACAAATTGGTGATAAAGGTCAAAGGCACGGTAATTATAAGTGTACATCCGTTCTTCAAAGTCAACATCATATTGGCTTTGAATCTCAATATGAATTAAAATCCATACTTGTGTTTTATCCAATAACCAAACTTTGTACAGTTTATCTGCAATGCGTTTTTCGGTTGCTGACGACGCTGTAATTTGTTGCAGTTCTTTGTCTAGTGATTCCGGTGGTTTTGTCCAATCAATTGCTTTATAAGCCACAGGAAAGAAGAAGGATAAAAAACTATCAAAATATTCGTTTAATGCTTCTTTCCAAGATTCATCGTAATTAGCAGTGATTTCATTTTTGTTCATAAAATGCTATACTAGAAATTGTTATTACAAGCTCGGTTTCTCTAATTTAATTTGTTTGTGTCTATCTAATATTTTAACTTTAAATAGTTACTTTTTTATCAATACTCTATGTTTTAACTAAAGTAAAAACCTATTTTTAAATACGGAGAAGTTTTGATTAATTTAGATACTAAAACGGCAATGTTTACGAAAATTGATTCAGTTACCATTATTAATAATGTTACCTTGTTGGTATTCTATACAGAAGCCCATTGTTGGCAGTTTCGGTTAATTACTGCTGGTGGTGAGGTGTTTGGTGAACGCAAACTTTATTACACCCCAGAAGCAGCAGAAAAAGCGGGGCGGGAATGGATTTTTGAGGATAGTTGATTCTGAAGGGATGGAAAGCAATAAGCGATACCTTTGATCAGCGTAGCTATCGCTCCCTAGAAATCGCTGTAGGCATTTATTTAATATCTATCTTTTGGTAGATGACACTGGACTTACTTAGTGCATATTTCGACTTTATACAAGTCAAAAATGAGGAAAAACAAGAAATCAGCAAATTTTCCTGAATTTAGCTGTTTTTGCTATTGCCTTTTTTTTAGAATGTGCTTATTATGTCAAAAGATATATTACTCGTTACATCAGGCATGAACCAGATGTTAAAAGGACCATTGGTGGTCAAACAACCCGAAATTGGGGGGCTAATTCGGGAGTTTCGCCTGTTGACTGGACTTACTCAAGAACAGTTCGCAGCTTATCTAGGTGTGACTTATGGCACTGTTAACCGTTGGGAAAATGAGCGATCGCAGCCTTCACCTATGGCTATGGACAAGATTGAGCAGAAGCTGGGGGAATGGGGGGAACAAGGTCAGGAATTATTGCAGAAGTATTTAGCAGTTTAGAAAATAAGGCGAAAAGGAATTTACGTGAACATTGTTTGATCAACAGTATTTTCTCTACAAACAATTATCTACTTATCAAGCGATCGCTAATCTTGATTTAGTAATTGGAGATAGACAACAGAGTGCGTGGAACAAAACAGAAAATTTGATGAGATGGATTAATACTGTCAGTGAAGAAGGGAACAACCTCAAGGATAGGGATAAAATTAACCGTTATCGTCGTTAGTTAGAAGTTTATGCTCATATTGTGGAGGAGAGAACAGGCTTAAAGGTGAGTAAAACCCATCTTTATTACACTAGCGAAGAATCGGGGAATCCCTATATTAGTTTTTCAGTTGATGCTAAGTCTATTAATAGCACTATTGAAACTTTTGATAAGGTGGTGCATCGGATTGAACAGAAGGATTTTAGCATTCCTGAACGCCCTATTAAAATCTGTAAGTCCTGCGATATGAAGTTTTATTGTGATACTAAAAATTGGTATTTTAAGGAGTAATGACAATGAAAGGTTATATACCAGATATTATAGAAGAAGTAAAATCAGGAATTATTCATATAGTTCATGTGGTAGATGGAAAAAGAGTTTCATCTGGTACTGGGTTTATGGTTAATGGTTATTTAGTTACAAATTATCATGTTATATATGATGCACCAAAAGATTCAAAGATTATTTTGAGAACTTATGATAGTAATATTAATGAACCTTTAAAGGGAATCATTGAGTTAGAACGTGATGAAGACGGACATTTTTCAGGCAAAACTAATAAGGGGTATAAAAACGAAGAAGGTGATTTTATTAAGGATTTTCAACTTCATGAAAAGCAAGATTATATTATTTTAAACATTCCTGAACTAAAAGAAGCAGGTTTATATAATTTTTCTTTTGAAACTCATGACAATAAAAGAGTAGGAGAAGATATATTCTTCTTAGGACATCATTTAGAACATTCTCAACTTAGTTGCCATAAGGGAATTATTTCATGCTTTTATTTTCATGAAAACCATCGGGTTGATATTATACAACTTGACGCAAGCGTTAATAATAGTAATTCAGGAAGTCCACTCATTAATCCAAACACATCTAAGTAGGTCGGCGGAAAAGTTTATAACTATGTAACGAAAAGTTAAGAAGAAGTATGTTCGTTAAATTTAATACGTTCTGTACTGTATTGTCCTTTTTCTCCCCTGGCTTTAACCCCATTCATTACGGCATAAGCAAGGTCTAACTCGTCCTCAAACATTTGTCCCGATAGTTCATCTTTTTTGAGATGCTGCCATTCCAATTCAATTGGATTCATTTCCGAGCAATATTTGGGCAGAAAGAAGATATATAAGTTCTGACTCTCCCATTTTGACCATAACTGTTGCACTTCCTTACATCGGTGTATTGGACCGTTATCCTGCACTATCACTCTTATTCGTCCGTTTTTTTCGGCTTCTTGCGCTTCTTGTTCCATCATTTGGATATAAGATTTGCGATTAACACCACCAATAACTAAACCGTAAACAAAGCTAACCTCATGTTGAATCAGCCCAATAATGCTTAATCTCCGTCCACGACGCTTTGTTTGTTCTAAATGTTTTTGCTCACCTCGCTGATAATATGTATAACTTGGTTCGCTCCACATACAGAACCCTGATTCATCCAAATATTTCAAGTCTATTTCTCCAGCCGCCGCAGATAGTGTCAACATCTCTAAGTCTGCTTGCTTAATTTCTCTGTTTTTGGGGTCTTGTTTTCCTTTGTGACTCTTTCTAGCTCGTTTCCAAATGACCCCCTTTTTTTGAGTACCCGTCTTAATCTGTCGGGACTCAATTGAATTTGGCGTTCGCTTTCTAATTTTTGAGCTAATTGAACACTGTTATATGTTCGTGGTTCTTTTTTTAGGCATTCTTCCAAAAATACTATGTCTTCTTCACCATACTTTGGTTTACACCCTCGACCAGGTAGTTCCCAAAGTCCTTCTATACCCTGTTTTTCCCATTTATGTAAGATTTCTCTGATTGTTTGAGGAGTCCAGTCAAAATGAGCAGCTATTTTTTCTACATACCAACCATGTGAATTTAACCTAATTACCTCGGCTTTATCTTTGACTTTTTGCGGCAAATCCCTTGTTCTTAGGTTCAACAGGGTTTTATCTTGCTCACGAGTTAAAAATACCCTTAAACGAGCACCCATATTTTAATCACCTCACTAGATTTATTTTCCGTATTTACTTATCTTTACATAGTTTGGTTTCTTTGCGCCGACTTACTTAAGGTGATTGGTATTGTTACACAAAAAGAATCTGGATTAACTAAAAACTTTGACACGATGTATTCAGTTATTCAAGGTAAGATAATGGATTTAGGTCATAAAAACCAATCTTTCATAAATAAACAAAATGATAAAGTTGAAGAACTAGAATGTGAATTAAAAAATCTTTCTGAGAAGAATACAAATATATTTATCAAGCATGAAAATCTGGAGAAAGAGTTAAAAATTTATGAGCAAATACACAATATTCTAGATGATAGAAATCATATAACGCCACTAATTAGAGCAATCATCCATAGCAATTTTAATTTACTGAGAATAGCCAATGAGATTAAACGTTCTGCTAATGTAGGCATTGGCTATGCTTATTCTGTTCAACATCTTATAAAGAAAAGCTTTTATATTGAAGGATAAAAACTAAAATGACTAACCAACCAGCACTCAATCTTAACTTAACCGATACTAAAAAAATAGACTCAGTTGAAGATTATGAATTTGAGCCGATTAAGGGCTATCCTATGCTTCGTTGGCAGGGTAAACGTCCCTTTACTTCTACAGTTTATTATCCTGCTCAGTTAAAGGAAAGGCACGGTAATGAAGTTGATGGATGGATAAATAATATTTTCTGGGGTGATAACCTTCAGGTAATGAGTCATTTATTGAAAGAGTTTAGGGGCAAGGTTAATTTAGTTTATATTGACCCTCCTTTTGATTCTAAAGCTGATTATAAAAAGAAGATTAGTTTAAAAGGTAAACAAGTTACTAATGATCAGACCGCATTTGAAGAAAAGCAATACACGGATATTTGGACGAATGATAAATATTTGCAGTTTATGTATGGCTAGACTGTGCCAAATTAGGAGTTTTGTCCGCTAACAAATCAGAAAAACCGCCAAAAGCCTTGTCATTAAAGATTTTTTGATGTTCAACTTTCTTGGATTTTTTAACCGATCATTTTTCTTAAGTATAAAAAAATTTCATTGAGATTACACTTGCCGAAACTAATGATAGTTAAGGATTTCAACTTTTTAAGGTTTTCTTAAAATACAAATTTCCCCTTTTGGCACAATCTAGCCAATTTCTACTTTATAGGATATATATCATAAATGGTTAATATTTTTAATAACACACAAGAGCATCTACTACCTAGATTAAGAGAAAGCATTGCTAGTTCTTATCAAGCTAAATTTTGTTTAGCCTATTTTAATCTTAGAGGATGGCAGCAAATTGGTGATTTGATTGAAAAATTTCATGGAGGTGAAAACAACTGTTGCCAGTTACTGATTGGTATACCGAATATACCTGAAGATGAGGTGTGTTCAGCCTATTCTCCCCCAGCGATTGAAAACTATATTGATAACAGAAGAGCTAACAATCTGAAAAAACATATTCTATCTAATTTTCGTCAACAGCTTACTATTGGTATACCTACAAACAAGGACGAAGCTAGTTTACGGCTTCTTAGTAACCAGTTAAAAACTAAGAAAGTCATTGTCAAACTGTTTTTACCTTATCCAATTCACGTTGATTTCTACCTAATATACTCTTATTGTATTAACAATTCGGTATTTGCATTCCTTGGAGCAAACAATATAACCCTATCAGGAATAACCAAAAAACTAGAGGCAAGTATTGAGGT
The DNA here is from genome assembly GCF_008121535.1 of Dolichospermum sp. UHCC 0315A. Lineage (GTDB taxonomy): Bacteria > Cyanobacteriota > Cyanobacteriia > Cyanobacteriales > Nostocaceae > Dolichospermum > Dolichospermum lemmermannii. The sequence goes on along the minus strand of NZ_CP043059.1, from coordinate 74,419 downwards.
TTTAGAAAACGATGCTTGTGATGAATTGCAAAAATTATTTGATAGTCACTGGAACGATAACTGGTGTATTGATATATCTAAAGAGTTAGTAGAAATAATTGATGAAAGTTGGGCTGGAGAAAGACAAATTACACCTTATCATATTTATCTAAAGATAGCATATCACCTCTCATCAGAAGCAATAAATAGTCTGTCAGAGTTTCGTATTCCCCGTGAATTTGAAAATATTTTATTTGCTTTTCAGAAAGCTGCTGTACAAATTGCCGCTCAAAAAATAAATAAGCGAGGAGGTGTTTTAATTGGTGATGTAGTTGGACTAGGAAAAACTTTAGTTGCAACAGTTCTAACTCGTATTTTTGAGGAAAAATATGGGATTAGTACCTTAATTATATGTCCTACAAACCTTGAAAAAATGTGGCAGATGTATATTGATAAATACGGTATGCGTGCTAAAATATTACCTCTTAGCCAAGTTAAGAAAGAGAAACTACAAAATATACAAGCTCGTTTCAAAATGGTATTAATTGACGAAAGCCACAATCTAAGAAATAGAAAACGTAAACGATACAAAGCTATACGAGAATATATAAAAGAGACAGAAAGTAAATGTATTTTATTATCAGCAACGCCTTATAACAAGACATATTTAGATTTATCTTCACAATTAGGTTTGTTTATACCAGAAGATAAAAATGTATTTATCCGACCAGAATCTCTAATAAGTGAGATAGGAGAAATAGAATTTTTAAAATTACATCAATGTTCAATTACTTCACTTTCTGCGTTTGAGAAAAGCAATTATCCTCAAGATTGGCGAGATTTAATGAGGCTTTTTATGGTACGGCGCACCCGCAAATTTATCAAAGATAACTACACCACACAAGATGAATTGAATCGTGCATATTTAAAATTGCCAGATGGCAACCGCTTCTATTTCCCTGAAAGGCTACCGAAAACTATCAAATTTAAAGTTGGTACTCCTGATAATGATCCCTATGCGCTACTTTATTCAGAAAAAGTTATACAAGTAATTAGTGACTTAAATTTACCTCGTTATGGTTTACGCAATTATATTTTATCTTGTCAACAACACATACTAACTACACAAGAAAAAGATATTATAGATGGATTATCTCGTGCAGGAAAACAAGTTTTAGGATTTTGTAGAATTAATTTATTTAAAAGATTAGAAAGTTGTGCAGATTCTTTCATCTTATCAATTAAACGTCATATTCTGCGAAATTATATTTATTTATACGCGATTGAAAATGGTTTAGACATTCCAATCGGTACGCAAGATATTGCATTGCTAATAACAGAAATTAATGATGAAGACAAGGATATTACATTTACAAATCTTGATGAAAATTTATTAAAATTGAATAGTAATTATACGCATCAGGCTGCTGTTATTTACCAAAAATATGTGAACGAATACAAGCATAAATTTAAATGGTTGCGTCCAACACTATTTAGTAAAAAATTGAAAGACGATTTACTTGATGATGCAGAAGCACTCAATAATATTCTTAATGAATATAATAATTTATCAACTAAAAAGGATGAAAAATTGGAGGCATTAATAAAACTACTGCAAATAGATCATCCGTTAGAAAAAGTATTAATTTTCTCTCAATTTTCAGATACAGTTGATTATTTACATAAAAAACTTAAAAACAGAAATATTACCCAAGTAGAAAAAGTAACTGGGAAGTCAAATGATCCAACAGGCACTGCTTGGCGTTTTAGTCCTATAAGTAATGAAAAAGCCCAGCATGAATTTTCTATAAATGAAGAATTGCGAATATTAATCGCTACAGATGTATTAAGTGAAGGTCAAAATCTTCAAGACTCTGCCATTATTGTTAATTATGATTTGCCTTGGGCTATTATTCGTTTAATTCAGCGTGCTGGTCGAGTAGATCGGATTGGACAGCAATCACCAGAGATATTATGCTACTCTTTTCTCCCTGCTGATGGAGTAGAGCAAATTATTAATTTGAGAGGAAGACTTCACAAAAGACTGCGAGAAAATGCAGAAGTAATAGGCACTGATGAAATTTTTTTTGAAGATGAGAAAAATCAACAAGTTATTCTAGATGACCTTTACAATGAGAAGTCAGGAACTTTGGATAGTGATGAAGATACTGAGGTTGATCTAATCTCTGAAGCTTACGAAATTTGGAAAAATGCAACTGATGGAAATCCATCACTTAAGAAGACAATTAAAAATTTGCCAAGCGTAGTTTATTCAACTCGTTCAGTTCCATCATTGTCATCAGAAGGAATTATTTTATTGTTCAAGGTTGCTGAAGACAATTTATCATTGATATGGATTGACCAGAGTGGTAATGTTGTCACTCAGTCTCCAACAAAGATTTTAAGATATGCTGCTTGTGATCCAAATACACCTCCTAGCCAAGCAGATGAACGCCATCATCAATTAGTACGGCGTAGTGTCGAAATAATAATTGAAGAAGGCAAAAATGTTGGTGGTCAGCTAGGTGGAAAAAAAGGTGCTAGATTTCGTACTTATGAACAATTGAAGCAACATTTTCTAGAAACCGCAGGAACAGAGATTGATTCTCAAGAAATACAAAAGGTTATTGAAGAAATTTACCGCTTTCCATTGCAACAATCGGCAAATAAAACTCTCAACCAAAGACTAAATTTAAAAATCAGTAGTAAAGATTTAGTAAATCTAGTCCTTAAATTGCATAGAGAAGATAGCCTTTGTGAATTTGATAATAAATTTGAGCAACAAGAACCTCAACTTATATGTTCTCTTGGCTTATTCTCTGCAAAGGAAAATTAAGCGATGGAATTCGATCCAATTTGTGTGGACAAATACTTAAAAGAATTTGATTTTCTATCTCTTTTTATTCAAGCACTGGGATGGAACTATTACAAAAGTTATCCTTTGCAACTCTCAGTTAATAGCCAAATTTATATTCTTAATACTTTTGCTGAAAAGCGCGGTATGGTTATTTATACTTGTCAGCCTGATAGTTTTGGGGAAATTCCCAATGTTGTCACTCGTTGTCGAATAGAGCGTGAATTAACAAAATATACTTACGAACATTTGATTATTTATACAGATGTCAATCAAACTCGACAAATATGGCAATGGGTAAGGAGAAAAATACAGGAAGAAGTTTTTCGAGAATACATTTTTTTTAAAGATAAATATGAAGACTTATCTCTTCCAATGTTAGAAAAGATATTTTTCCCATTAAATAAAGAAGATGATATTACATTATTTTATGTAATAAATTGTGTTAAAAAAGCTTTTGATATACCTGGAAAAGAAAATAAATTTGTTAGAGATGATATAACAGATGAAAGCATTGCTCAAGAAGTTTTAATGCTAATAGCTAAATTTAGGCTAGTAAAAGCTGATAACAAAATTGAATTTTCTGAAAAAATAAAATGCCTCTTAGAATCGGAAGATACACGAGAACAGTTAATAGAACAGCTTCCACGAAAAAAGATTTATACTGAATGGATGAATTGGATGAATATTATAAATGTATTGAGCGAAAATATAAACAGTATATTTGATATTCTCACCGATGAAGATATGGAGATGGTATTACAGCGTTGTGGCTTAAGTGATTACTCTATGAAGACTTTGGAAGAGGAGGATGGAAGAGAAGCTAAACTGCTACTTAATTAAAACACGCTTTGCAACATTTATTTACAACGTGTCCTATTTTGCGCGTATCCTGGTTGAACTCAATATAGCGATCGCTCATAACTACCACAATTTTCAGTGATCGCTCTCCCAACCAATATCCTAAACAGCGATCGCACTGGATTAGTAAAATTACGGAATTTACGCTATAAAATACGGTCAACCGTATAGCTGATGTATTAGTTTTTATCTACGATAGAGAAAATACAGAACAAATCAAACTACAGTAGGTACAAATTATGATGGTGAAAAACCTGAACAAATATAAGTTAATGGAGAAAAAACTAGATAACGCAATTCAGTATTTAAAAAATGAGATATCAGAAGAATATGAGCTAAGAATTTCACTTTATGACGGTACTGATGATAACAAGCGTCATACAGAGCCATTAAAAAAACCTATTATTCTTTTATTGCATAGAGACAATATAGTTAAGTGGGTAGATATTTATTGTAATTAATGAACATCATAATTCTAAGAAATCCAAATCTTGTGATATTCTTGACTAGAAGGGACAGTACACAGTGCGTTTAGACTCATTTGTACGCAACGAATAAATTTAATAATGTTGCAAAAATTACCCCTGGGTAAACGTCTGGCTATTACTGCCTTACTGGCTTCAATTGCTGGTTTGAATTTTTCCATCCATGTAATTGATATCAGTAACTCCGAATCTCGGTCAACAAACATAAAAATGGAACTTGAACTGAGATTCAGAGGAGGTTTACCAAAGTCTAAATAAGTATTTACACCCTTAACCGTTGTACATCAACAGTTAAGGGTTTATTTTATCATTGATCATTCTTCTGACCTAAAAGCGCGAGAAGCAGATAATTGAGCCTCTCCATAAATATACTGCCCTAAAGCATTAGCTTGGCGAGAAGGTGCGGCTAAATAGGCATTTACCTGATGTTCTTTCAACAACCTTTGCAAATCTTCCCAGAAAAACTCTCCACCACCACCTGTAATAATTACATACGTTACCCCTTCTGGCAACCAAGCAAGGATACGGGAAGAAGTTTCTCTAGAAAACTGCTCTGTTAAATTGGGGATAAAATCATCTAAGTTCGTAGCTTTCCAAGCACCTTGGGGACGGTAAAATCTTTCACCCTTTGGTTTATTAACAGCAGCAATTAATCTTAATGATTGACTATCAGCACCTTCTATATCGCAAGCTATCAATTCATAAAACTTGCTCATTCCAAAGTCTTCACTCTTAGAACTATTTCTAGAAAAGCGGAAATTATCCACCATAACCATATCAATAGTTTGATGTCCAATATCAACAATTCCCAGACATATTTTTGTCAAATCAGGCATTGTAATGGGTTTATTTGGTTGAGTTTCTGACCACAGTAAACTACCATAACCATTTGGCATTATCCATACTTTAGTGATATTTAAAAATACAGATTCACCCCGAAAATTAAATAGATGAGGTCCGGTAATCATACTAATCAATTGTGCTTTCTCTCTATCAAATTGGTATATAGATAAGAAAGGTAAACTTATCACTACTGATATTTCATCTTTGAGTTTAAAATAACCAGCCGCAGCTAACACTTTTACTAACGCATCCTCTACTTTTGATTGACCAACTCCTAAATTTGCGCCACATTCTGCTGCCATTTGTCCTAGAATATAGCCACTACCTTGATGTACTAACCATACATCCATTAAAGGATCAATAGGATCAAGAGATATTCTATACTTGTCTATATCATGATAAAAAGTGTCTGAAAATGAGATTTGCTTGATGTTAGCAGGAATAAATGCTACATTACCTGGCTCACGACTAACACAGGCTTTTGTACTGGTTCTACCTAAATCAACACTAAGAATATTTTCCAGTAATAGTTCTCTATGGTTATTCGTTACACTCTCTAAAAGCGTTTCATCTAACAGCGTCTCATAATAATCATCAGGAATAATAATTAAGTTCTCTTTTATTTCTTTAAGAAATTGATTAGCTTCCTCTACTAATGATTTCAAATCATCAATAGATTCTGCCGTAGTTTCTTTGTCAATTTCGCACATTAATGAAATAACACATTGGTGTAATTTCACCGCAAATCCTACAGATTCTTTTTCAAATGCAACCAATAAATCAACTAAGTCACTATCATAAGTGAAAGCATCAATATATTGTGTATTTTCAGTAGCTAACTGATGGTATTCTTGCTCTAACTTGGCGTATTTATCAATTAATTCATCAATGATTTTGGTTTTTTCTGCAATTAATTCTTTTTGCGTTGTATTTTCCGCAGTCAGTTGATCATATTTTTTCTGTAAATTTCCATATTTATCATTTAACTCACTGATAAATTGTTTATTTTTGGTAATTAATTGTTGAGAATTAGCTAAATTATCAAGATGTTGTTTATTCTCATCAGCTATTTGATGATATTCTTGCTCTATATTTTCATATCTACTCGTTAATTCATCAATAATTTGTGTGTTTTGTGCAATTACTTCCCTAGCCTGATTTAATTCATCAATCTTTTTGGTGTTTTCATCAGTAAGTTGATGATATCCTTTGTCTAAATTGGTATATTTATCACTTAATTCATTAGCAACTTTTTTGTAATGTTTAGCTGCTTGTCTATTCTTATCTCCCGCAGCATAAGCAGCAAAAGCACCAATAGCAAGACCTATAACACCAAATAAAAAAGGAATCATCGGTATCATAAAATTTTTCACCTATTATATATTCAACTTATTCATAAATGGCGATCGCTATTTCAACTTATTCCCAAACGGTGATCGCACTTAGCCTGACACGCAATTGCCCTATCCAGTTAGAACTAGATAGGGCAAGATTCAGTGGAAAAACGCGATGAATTTACCTAACCTTTAATGACTCGATAAATTCCATAGGTAGCAAGTCCTGCTAATGCCCCAACTGCCGCCCCAACAGGACCGGCTGCTGCTCCAAAACCTGCACCACCACCAACCATACCAGCCGCAGTCACACCAGTTACAGCAACTACACCATATCCTGCTGCCGCGCCAGCACCTGCTGCACCCGCAGCTTTTGCCGCTTCATCCATAATTTTCCTCCTAACAGTAAATCAATTTTGTCCAACAAAATTAGAGTTCCCACAACTGGGGGCTAACTGCACAATTGAGCAGCAAGCGATCGCTCCCAACTCAAAACCAAAATATCACAATACTGTCAGCACTAACGTTTTGTTACATAACAGCATAGCTATGTAAACAAAATTTAAAAACAGGTGAGAGAACCTGCATTCTTTGTTAAGATTCATGAATAAATATGTTGTTTTCTATATCATTTTGTGTCAGATATTAGGATAAAATCCCCACAGAATCGGAGTTTTCTGCTAAAAAACTCTTATTGCCGAAGATCATTGAAGTCACAAACGGCCATATCAACCGTGATGAACTCCACAAGAACACGCCTGCTAATTGAGTATTCGGGCAATTGCAGCGATAGCGAAGCGCTCCGTAGGAATCGCCTTTAATAAATTCTACTGGGAAAAGGTGCGATAGCGAACCGCTGGTGGAATCGCTGGTTAAGAATGTTGGAAAGGTTGCCCCCACATTTCCTTTGTTCCATCCTACTGTCAAAATTTTCTTAGAGGAAAATCCCAAAGGTACGTTATTCCCCTAAATAATCTATCACTGCTTCCAAATCTAACATTGCCTGATTAAATCTATTTAACATTGCTTCTGCTACTTCTGGTTCACTATTAACATTTTGTAGTTTTTCTCTCACCACATGGTCAAGTGCTTCTATCCACAGTGATAAATTGGTATTTCGTACTGCTGCTAATAACCCCATATTCGTAAGTATAGACAAATGAAAACCTAGATTATCTTGTCCACCATACCCCAGATATCCATTACTCAGTTCTAGTTTTCCTGGGGTAAATTCCTCATATTGGTCAAAGGTGATACCCTTGGGTTCTAATTGTGGTTGTGGTAAAGATGGTTGAGTCATAATGTTATACAACAAGTAATTGTGACATTTGCAAAACACGGTCATTCCAACTGCCAAGTTCATCAATAATTTGATTTCGTGCTTCTATGTTATTCCAAACTTCTGAACTAAATTAGCTAACTCAAAAGCATAGTTAAATTCTATATCAGGGGCTATCCATTCAATAAAATACATAGTTTCTCTAATTAAACTTTTGACAACATCATTATTATTAGAATCCAGTAATAAACACTGAATTTGTTTTAAGTGATTGTCTAACTTATTTAACCTGATAAAAACATCATCTTTAATAAATATTGTTTGTAAAGTAATTAAGTTAGTCATCCCAAAACCTCTATAAAACTTTAATTCCTGTAAAATTTGCTCTATTTGTTATGGTGTAGCACGACCATAAATAATCTCTATCAATTAAATCCACTTCTTTACATAACTACTTTTAAATTTATTGATATTTTAAATAAAATATAGGATAATTATAGGAGTTATTACCAGGGAATCCCAATGGACAGAGATCATTACGATAAGTTAAGTGGTGAAGAAAAGTTAGCATTTTTGGAAATTGCTACTGAACATTTGACTATAGATGAAAAAGCTAAGTTGGTAAAGAAATTATTTCCTATCAAAGACGATAATAGTTGCTCTGTAACAATGGGAAATTCTCAAGTCCATGCTAATACTGTTTATCAATTTAATCTTAACAGTAAAGATGAAACAGCAAACTTGTTAGAAGCTATCATAGTTAAAATTCGTGATACTAACAATAAAAGTCAATGAGTTTTTGGGGCAAGGATTTTAAAATCCCACCCACCCCCTGATATTTTCTGTTTGGATATCTTACTTTTATCCAAACTTATTTTTTGTTTTAATATACATTCTTTCACACGCATCACAAAGTCAAGGAATCCCAGTTACTAAATTTACTAAGTTCCCGCTGTGGAATTAGCGGATAAAAATTCTTAGAGGAAAATGATTATTTATCAGATTTCCTGTAGTTTTTACTGAGTGCTATAAACTCCCTGATATTTTGTACAGAATTACCGTTGTATATCATGTTGGCAACTTGGGTAACTATTTTCGTGGAAACTCCCAGAGAACGGTTTTTCCACTGGCCATCAATCTTTTCCTCCCAACTATACCCCCAACGCCAATGTAGATAATTATGCTTATCTCGTTCACCTTCAACACGGGGATAACTAACTATTGTTCCATTCTTTAATTTCTTATTTTCTATATATTGATATAAACAACCACAGGCATTAGATTTATCCGTACTTAAACTTTCCTCTAAGAATTTCTCAGTAAGTGAAGTTTCTTGATTTAATTCCTCAGTATCTAAGTTTTCCTCTAAGAATTTCTCAGTAGTTATTGACCCCGGCAATTGTGGCAAGGTATTGAACTCTGTTAACTCCGATGGCGGCAACTCTGGGATCAAGAAGATTTCCTGCTGCCTGTCTTTGTTTTCTAATAGTGCCGTTGCCGGACGGGACTCCGAGGGGTCTAGCCAACTCGGCGGGATATCGTACCACTCGCTGAGGATAACCGGGTTTAGCACTTCGCCTTTGTGCAACAGTCCCAGCTTTTTCAATTGTGTTTCTAGCTTGGTTTGTCCAGGGGGTCGTCCGTTCCCAGTTGAGCTTAATGCACCGGGAGATTCCAACCAAAAGTAATCGTTGTCTAAGAAAGGGGGCTGCAAAGTGTCCTGAACATACACAAAGCCATTCCGCATCATACCCGCTGCTGTCAATGGTTGTGACCACGCCCCTAAAATATGACCCTGTTGGTTGTCCTGGGTAGTCGGGACAGGTGAGTAATCCGGTAACGTTTTCGATACAAAAGAATTTGGGCTGGATTCTGGTAATACTTTCCAGCACTGCGGGGAAACAGTCTCGCTCGTCGGTTGCTCCCAATCGTTTACCGTTGATGGAGAAGGGCTGACAGGGTGCTGAAGCTGTAATAACGTCAATTCCTCTGATGTCTTGAACTGGTAAACCTCGCACGTCTCCGTAGTTGTGGACACCGGGGAATCGTTTACTGAGGATGTCTGTACAGTAGTTATCGTTCTCGCAGATTCCCACAAGTTCCCAACCTGCGCGGAGTCCGGCAATTGCAAAACCTGCACCAACGCCGGAGCATAAATCGAGTTGTCGCATTTTTCCTCTAAGAAAATCAAACTAATTTTGCTAATTTTGTCACCGACATCAAACCACCCCATTGAAAAGCCTAATTCCACTGCTTGATTGACAACTGATATTTCAGTGGTGAGGGCTTGACTGAGTTCTGCTGTGGAAGCTGCTGATCCATCACTTAGGAATAAAGTTATTCCTCCCAACAATTCCCAATGTTCAATGAGTTGGTTTAAATACCAAACAGGACTTAGATACCGTTGTTTGATGTAGTCAGTAACGGGAATGATCCAGTCTTTCCAGATAATCTTGTCACCATCATAGAAACCTTCATGCCAGTTTTGAGGGTAATTCCAAGGTGTAGTTAGTACACTGGTTTTCATAGTTACTCACTCCCCAAATACGCTGTTGAAGCTGCTTCCCAGTCAAAGTTTTCAACTTCTTTTTTGCGCTCTTGTATTTCCCGGTTGTCATTGTCTGTGCGGTCAGGGACTCCGGGCATTGCCATTGTTTTAGTTAAGGCGCGGATATCAACTTGACGTTGTACTGTGTTATGCCAGTTCTGACGCTCGATTAAATCCAACTTTTGACAAACCAGTGAAGAAAATCGCATATCAAAATTTTCACTGCCTATATTAGCTCCAAATTTTTGCTCAAAAGCATGGCAGTTTGGGTTTTGGCAGACTGGCCATTTATCTTCTGAACTGTTGTAGTTAGGTATTATTTTTCGAGCTAAGTTGCGATTTATTACTCCGTAGTCTTGGCAACAAAAACAAGTCCATTTAGGGTAAAAAATCTCTTTTTCATCCTGGGACTGAGGTGCTTGTAAAGGCATCCGTTCAAATTGCGGTAAATCACTAAGATTCATAACTCATTTATCCAAATCAAATTATTAGAGTCAGCCCACTTATAAAAGCTGCGACGTTCTTTTTCTTCTGCTTTGTCTTCAAAGTAGAAAGCTACATACCCCATAGTGCGAATTTTGTTTAACCACTCTTCTCGTTGTGGGTGGTTCTCCCATTTCGTGGCCTGCGTGGTGGAAACTTTACCTTGGGATTTTTCCCACTGCGATCGCAATTCCTCAAAATGCACTTCAATCCATCTTTGGGGCAATGTTGGAGCGTTAGGTAATCTATTGGCTTTATCTAAACCAAATTTTTCAAAATCCTCTCTCTCGCTATCTGATAAGTCTGAGAGAAAGTCTTGGTAAGTTTGATTAGTTTGATTAGTCTGAGGAGCGGTGGAATCCTGATTTGGCAATGGTTCTAACTCTTGATTGGGGCTTAAATTAGCTCCTTCGGGGTTTAAATAATCTTTTTCGGGGCTTAAATTAGCTCCTTCGGGGCTTAAATAATCTTTTTCGGGGCTTAAATTAGCTCCTTCGGGGCTTAAATAAGCCGAACGATTATCCTGACTGGGTTTGGGCTTAGATTTAGAGGGAGATTTTAACCTATCGGCCTCAGCCCTAGCATTAGCGGCGGTGGTATTATGACCCTGAATGACTACGGTGCGGTATTCATAAAGCCCTAGACTACGAAGTTTTCTGAAATCCTTTTCAACAGCTTCTACTGAACTACCTATAGCCACAGCAATTTCTGGGATAGAAGGGAGATCATGATATTTGATTTCACCATCGGTCGTATAATCAGCAAACGGGTCAATAAGCATTAAATAGATCCAAAGACGGCATTGATTACCAGTTAACTTGTTGGTAATTACCAAAGCAGCGTCACGCTTAGAAATCATGAAATAACCTTGCATTCTTGATTCCTCGATTGGTTGTGGATAACGAACAGTGCGAGTTTTGGTAGTCATGGCTAATGCACCCCCAAAGTAATTGAGAGTAAATAACTGGTTATTGCTTCTGGTTGAAAAATTTTGGTGAGTATGGCTATGCCACGCAAGCTATCACTACAGTCAGACTCTAAACGCTTGAAAAGCACTTTTGATAATACTTTCAACGCGGTGGACTGTAGAAAAACACTGGTAAAAAAGTCCAGTAAATCCGGTTTTATTGATGCTGAAGTCCAACAATCTCCTAGTTTGGACTGGAGACAGTGGAAAAATCCCTGGTTATGAGTCATAATTAGGTTAAGAAATTTATTAAATTTGCTTTTTGCCTTAGCCACTGTTTATGGTTAAGGTATTTCTTTACAACTGAATTTAAGTTCCCCCCATTGCCGAAAAATTAGTTTTTGCTATATAACAAGAATATAAACTATAATTCTGCTAAATAACAATGATAGAACCTAAAGAAATATTAATTGAGGCGATAGAACAGGCAATTAGTGAAGGAATGACCAATGCCAAACTTTCTCGCGCGTCCGGTGTAAACAATAGTATGATTTCACGGTTGTTAACTAGAGAAAGAGAAGATATAAGGTCTGGAGATTTCTTTAAGCTGGTTTATTCATTGCCCCAACACATCAAATCAGCAACTTTGGCTAAGTTAGGGATGGTGAACTTTGACTTAGCGGCAATTGCGGCAAGCTCACCTCCAGAGGAAAAAGCTAGAGTGTTGGAAGCGATCGCCCATTCTTTAACAGCGCAAAACAAAGAAAAAGCTAAAGCAGTGGCGTAAACTAAGAAACCTGATCCATTTGTTTAGAAATTGACTGCCCCCCATTGCAAACTAAAGGTAATTAGATTAAAATCGTTGGTGTGTAACTTATGGAAATTTCTAAGTTAGACGCTAGAGCGAAAAGAGTTTGATACTGTTGTGGTACTATTGGCAGTAAATATCTAATTTGCTATAAACTAAATATAATCTTAAAATACCTATAACGCAATATGAATCACAGAGAAATTTTAATTGACGCATTAAACAAAGCGATCGCACGGGGACAAACCGCAGTCAATATATCTAAAATGTCTGGAGTCAGCGGTAGTTCTTTAAGTCGGTTAATGAAGGGTCTTCAAGAAGATTTATATGCTGGCTTTTATTTCAGCATTTTGGATTGCTTAGACGATGATATTCGGAAAGAAGCACTGACAAAACTGGGGATAAAAACCAAAGTCCAGCCAGAAGAAATGGTGAAATATTTGAACGGTCAGGAAATAGCGCAATTGATTCCGTTTTTAGGTAAAGAAGATAGAGCAGATATAATGCAAGCACTGGCATTATCACTGCGCTCATCTGACCAAAAAGTTTGCGCTTAAAACCGAATATAAATACAATTATCCAGTCCTTTGTGGTGGATAGTCCTAAAATTCAATAATTTGTAGTATTCTTGTATTATTTTCCGCATCAAAATACTAGAACCTTAATCTCTATAGACCGTAGATTTCACATCTGCTAAGACTTGTCAAGAACTAAGTGCAAATACTATCAATAATGTTAAGTCTAAGGATTCAATCAAAATATACTATGATAACTAAAGTGCATAATAGTACCAATATTTGCTAATTTAAAACTGTAAACATTGATTAAGCGATAGTGTTGATAGGATATTCCTAGAAGAAAGGGCTAGAATATTCAAGTATCAACAAATCTATACAGGTCAACAACAGAAAAGTAGAGAGTATCAGGGTGACTGAAGATATTTTGAAGCAAATACTTAATCAATGCCATCAATTGGATGACACAGCCGTTAGCAATATCATCAAAAATCTAGTTGATAAACTGGAGCATCAGGAAAAATCTGCCCTGTTGGAACAGCTTGCTTCTGATATGAGTTCAGATATTAAAGCCAAACTAATTAAGGGGTTATTGGGCGACACTGGATTAAAGGTAACGTTTGGACAAGCACAGGTGACTGCTACCAATTTCATTAATATTCAGTCGGCTTCTACAGAACAATTATCAAACATCATGTTAGCCATTGCCGATCTGATCAGAAAGTCTTAGTTTGCTTGTATTATTGTGTTCCCTGTTATGCTCGGTTTAAGTTTAAGTTCATTGACTTTATTGATTAATAAAACGCTGTCTATTGCTTACTTGTATAAGGATTTTATATTTTAATCATAGATTTTTCTATATATGTCATAATGCCAAGTGAACCTTACTTTAAGGTTAGCTTGAATGGCAAAAAGAACCAAGTTTATCAAACTATTGGAACGTAGGGGTTTAACTCAGGAAAAGTTTGTAGAACTTGTACAAGATGCCTGGAGTACCATTTCCGGTCGTCTACTTTCACGACAGGCTGTAAGTGCTTGGGTAAACGGTCACGCAGTTCCTAAATTATCCCCGGCAGAAACTTTGGCAGTTATCGAAATCCTTGAACCCACATTCCGCACCCCAAACTGTCACAGATCAAAAAAGCCCTTAAAGTAGTACATAATAACTAAAGCCAATTCAAAAATTAAGATGCTTAATAAGAATAAGTAGCATTAAAAGGGACGTGGTGTGATAAAGTGAAACTTGGTAACAAAAGAAAAAAATGAATTGATAACCAAATAAGAAATAATTGATGACAACAGAAGTATTAGAGGAAACTGTTGTGAAATTAAAACCTCAAGAAATAGAAATTGAGAACATAGACCATCTAGGGATAGTAGCAGGAATCATAGATTCAATCGGAATAGTAGAAATAATAAATGAATTAATAGGAGTCGAAAAAGACGAAAAAGTAAATGCAGGTCAAGTGGTAAAAGCCATGATAATAAACGGGTTAGGATTTGTCTCCAAACCGTTATATATGTTTCCCCAATATTTTGAAACAATCGCCTGTGAGCATCTAATAGGAACAGGAGTAAAACCAGAATATCTTAACGACGATAAATTGGGGAGAGTCATGGATAAACTGTTTATAAAAGGCTTAGATACAATCTTTTTTATCATAGCCTTAAAAGCTGCTCAAAAATTTGGAGTATCACTATCAACATCACATCTAGACTCATCATCAATGCACGTGCATGGGCAGTATAACACTAGCTTACCATTCGTAATATTTGAGAGTCAAAAAGTAGGAAATAACCAAGAATTAGAAGAATTAGCAGTAAAATCACCAAAAGAAATAACCATCACCTACGGTTATTCCCGTGACCATAGACCAGATTTAAAACAATTCATCATAGAAATGATATGTTCAGGAGATGGAGACATCCCAATATTTTTAAAACTAGCATCGGGAAATCAAGCAGATTCATCATGTTTTGGTCAAATAGCAGTAGAATATCAAAAACAATTAGAAGTTAATAGTCTCATGGTTGCTGACGCTGCTTTATATACAGAATCAAACCTGAAAATGATGTCAGAATTACGTTGGTTATGTCGAGTACCATTAAGCATAAAAGCAGCAAAAACATTAATATCAACATTAGCAGAATCAGAATTTATTGATAGTACAATACCAGGATATAAATTAGCATCAAAAATCCAAAATTATGCAGGGATAGAACAAAGATGGTTAGTAGTGCAAAGTCAAGAAAGAAAAGAATCAGACCTGCATAAGCTCACACAAAAAATTACCAAAGCAGAATCAAAAGCTGTGCAAGATTTGAAAAAGTTATCACAAGAGAGATTTGCATGTGTTGCAGATGCTATCAAGGCATTATCAAAATTATCAAAACAATTCAAATATCATCAAATTCACGAAAGTACGGTGACTCAAGTAAAATCTAATAAAAAAGATACTTCAGGAGAAATATCCTATCAAATATCAGCTACAGTCTCCCAGGATGAAAGTAAAATTAATACAGAATTGCTGAGTGCGGGACGTTTTATTATTGCGACAAATGTTTTAGATTCACAGGAACTAAGCAATGATTCTATGCTAAGTGAATATAAAGCCCAGCAGTCATGTGAGAGGGGGTTTGGTTTTCTCAAAGACCCATTATTTTTTGCCGACAGTATTTTCCTCAAAAGTCCTGAGAGAATAGAGTCTTTGGGAATGATTATGGGTTTATGTCTACTGGTTTATACTTTGGCTCAACGTCATATTAGAAATGCTCTTTTGGAGTCTAAATCAACAATTAAAAATCAATTAGGCAAAGCAACTAATCGTCCTACTTTACGCTGGATTTTTCAATGCTTTCAGTGTATTCATTTGGTTACACTCAATCAGGAGAAACATATTTCTAATTGGAATAAGGACAGAGATTTTATCTTGAGTCTTTTACCAGATGATTGTTTACGTTACTATCAATTAGTCAGCTAATTATCATCTCTATCAATTTAATTTCTCTTGTAAAGATGAGCTAATCTCTTTGATTTATAGCTCCATTTTACTATGTCTATAATTTCGTTTTTTACTTTAATTGATTAGTCTAACTTATAATTGTTTCTTGAATATCTTCTTTCACTTATCTATTGACCTCTCCAGGTGGTGTGCATTCTTATTGCTTCTTATTGAGAATAGATTTTGATGACATTTTTGGTGATTTACTGTTTCTCAAATGCCTTTTTTCACTTTATCTGTTTGTTTTGATGCTCCCTTTGATTTTCATCTCCGTAATTTCCCTCTGTAACATTTTGGGGTGCGGAATGTGGGCTTGAATGCACCCTCACTGAACTTGCACTGGCTTTTCCTCATGAGGATAATTCTTAATCTTGACAATGTAAAGTTAACCTTACATACTTTGTATAGATAGTAAGGTGCGCTATGAAACTACCAACAACATTCCAGGAACTCGACCTCACCGGATTTGATATCGAAACCAAGCAGTACAATAGTATTACTAAACAAATGGTTGATATTGCTTGTGCTGTGTTGAAAAAGAACAAGGTCGGTATTGTTATCCGTAGTGTGCAATCAGCTTTAAAATACATTTACGGCATTGGTGGTAGTTCTGACACGGTTTGCGATTTATTACGTCAGTGGCGGACTGAGAACATGGATCTTAAAAGAAATGAAAAAAGCCTAATCACCGCAATTCTTGAATCTGTTGATGACGGGGTTCTCGATGTGTCCGATATTCCAGGGGATTATTTGACTGCTATGAATCAGTGGGCGAACTGCTTGCAGCAGCGCTTCGCTATCGCTGTTTACAAACTCGCTTACCAAAACGCCGATTCCTCTATTTCCGGTGATAAGGTTAAATATTTGACTACTGAGAATGAATTGTTAAAACAACAACTGTTTCCGGGAGTAAGGTTGTAAACCTGTCTTCACCAAAGCCAAAGGGCTTTTTGGAAATGCCAGATAGACTTTGAATTTGTTAATGAAATAGAGTTTTAAAAACTGGTAGTTAATTGTAATGATTAGTCATCATTGTATCAATGATTTTCAATAGCTTAACGATTTGTTCTTTTGTTAACCCTTGCTCGTAAGGTTCTCGAATTAACTTCCATTTCCATGCTTACCATTCAGTAAGATTACTGGTTGTGGCTTTAGTCTTTAAGTGTGCTATTGTGATGATAGCAAAGGGATTATTACTAGATTCTAGTTCATCCCAACATCTATCTTGCTAAAAACTAACGGAGCAAACTGAGGGTAATTCAAACCATCAGATAAGAAATCATATTTATTTTTGTCCACTTACTGATATATCAGGTGATAGTAAATGAAAGATTCAGAAATTATGTCAAAATTATTAGAGCTTTTAGCTGATTTCGGTGAAGTTGCTTTAGATGTAACTTTGGAAGAAGGATTGTTGAAAGATATACCTGTTCATTGGCATTTGCTGATGAAGACAAAATATATACCTGTGGACAGACTTCCGCGTATATTAGACCTGATGGGCGTAATCCGGCTTGCTATGTAGGGGATAGAATTAGATACGCTCATGAAAAAGCGAGACAAATTGAAGAACAATGTAGGTCTATGGATTCACGCGCCTGTTATGTTGACTTCATGAACAGATTTTAGTCGCGTAAACCTCGATCTTTCACCAGTGCGATCGCCATTGAAGAGTGCGGAAGGGAATAAGAAGTTTTTCATGTGTCCTGCTGTACGCAGTTCATGATGGCTACTTAAATAATAATGTATTAGTTATTAAATCAATTACAAATAGGATTCCTTATGAAATTTAAATTAACCTTGTCTGCCATTGCATTAGCATTATTACCTTGTCTTCCTGCAAAAGCAGATTTCTTTACAGCAGTAGTTACAAACAAAGGTTGGTGGGAAGTTGATACAGACTCTATTGAGCATCTTGACAATGGGACCGCAAGATTTATTAGTAGACAGATTAAAAACTCTCAAATAGGAAATGTTACTGCCAATTTAATAGATTGCTGGAATCCAAGAGTAATGTATCTTGCTTTTTATAATATTGATGCTCAAATGTGGAGAGACAACCCTGACCTAAAATGGTATCCTATTAAAAAGAATGGTCATGGAGAAGGAATTCAAGCATTTGTTTGTTCAACACCTGGGAGATAAGAACGGCTAACGCCTCAGTGATTGTGATGTTAATTTAGGAGTAATCTTAAAAATGTAGAGCCAAGATACATATAATTCCGGCAAGATGGAATTCTATAAGACTTCCTATTCCAAAAAGAAGTGCTGGGGCAATGATTCAAGAGTTTGTCTGTTCTACACCTGGTAATTAACAGGGGCTAACGCCCCGGTTATGGTGAGAGGTAATTAGGAGTAATCTTAAAAATAGAGCCAAGATACATATAATTCCGGCAAGATGGAATTTTATAAAACTAAAGTGATTGGAGCAATGATGATTTGTGAATCCTAGTTAACTAATTCCTGACTTTCATACTTACTTATCACATATACTAGGGCGTTAGTCCTTTGATTGTACCATGAAAAAATTCAAAAGTCAACAGTACCTTAACTGTTTAAGAGGTAGCTTATTAATCATCAAAACAACCCTTTAGTTAAGTATTATCTTGTATCCTTTAACTCCCTCCTTCTTTTGTGAGAGTATTTGCATTTGATTCAGAAGTCCGAGAATATCTGTAAAAACTCTAATCACCAAGGAGACGGATTTCTAAATGCAGCGGCAATTGCCGCTTGAGATATGAGGCAAAAGAAAACACAGAATACACACGAACAACGCTAATTCTCGAATTAGCGTTTTTTTTATCGAAGAAAAATATGAAAAGATACAAAAAAACAAACATTACTCTTGTTGTTGGTATAGCTGGTATTTTTGTCAGCGGATCTGTTGGTGTAGTAGTAGCAAAGCATATTCTTTCTGTAGTTGAATCATCTAACTGCGGAGCATCGGTAAACTTCAAATCTTCTCCATCATCCTTTTTGGAATTTCAAATTAGAAAAGAGCCTTGTAGCAATTCCCCTGAAACAGCAGCTAAATAGGAAATACATTTAAGTAATGGCTGAAAGCTAAGTATCACAATGCTTTCAGCACTTATTTTGATTCCTTAGCGTATATTTTCCAGTTTTGGCACAGTCTAGCCAGATATAAACGAAGAAGACTTTATTAGTTGTGTGAAATCACTGGAAATCATAAAGAAAGAGAATAAATCCCTTCCTTTATGACTTTGTTAATCTACTAAATCTTTCCCCATTTGTGACTAAAGCAACTAACAGGACATTTTCCGATTACTTCAAAAAATTTCTCTGTGTTGTTATTAGTGCTACTAACTCCAGATCCAGTTCCTCGTAAGGGAATAAAAAGTCTGTAAAGATCGCCACTGTGTTTTTGAATTGTTACTTTCATTACTAAAAATTTTGATAATTCAGATCGCAAAAAATCTGTACTTTCTGGATCAAAACCTTGAGTGTTAAAGTAAATTCCTTTATCATGCCAATTTCCATCGTCTACATACCATCTCAAAATTAAATCTTTTGTCAAAACTAAATCTTGTGGAACAATCTTTTTACCGTCTGGATACCATTTATTTCTTAACTCTGTAAATAGATTATTAGATGGACTTCTAAAAGAAACACGATGGTATGATTTATCTGTTCTTTTGTCATAATTATCACCTACTTGTAGCTTACAAGCAGCAAATGACTCTGTGTTATTTATAATCCATTGAGCGTAGTCTTCATGTTTCGTAACAAAGTTGAAAGTAGCATCTCGATTACAGTCTTTTCCTGTTACAAAAATACTTCCATCACCTAGCAAGTGACCTTGAATTAAATCCATTTCCTGTTTAATGCAATTTGTCAAAAGCACATCACTGTGGGGATATCTTTGGCGATGATGACCAAACTTTTTTACAAATTCGCGGTAGCTTTCATTCTTGTAAGAAAATAGACTCTCTTGCTCATATTGCGTTTTTTGTGGCATAATAATTTTGCTCCTATGTTGGACAAACAACTAATGGAGTAGTCGTCTTGACTGAGTGTTGGCTCACTCTTTCAAGGCGCATTTACTATTCTTAGTATACACTATTTTATTAAAATTACAGAATTTTAATATTAAAATAAACTAATTGCAAAATTATTTTTTATCTAAAATTTGATTTTTTGAAAAGTGGACTGTGCTTTACCCTTACAAAACTTGGTACACATATTTCACCCTCTTCAAAGTCCGGGGCGCAAAATACTTTTCTGCCTTTGATTCGTCCATCAGGTAATACCACATGATAATGTGCCAGGGATTCATCTAGTTGTGCCATTGTTGAATAGAATCGGATACCAGCAGCTTTAGCTAAGTTTAACCATACAGCCCTCATGCGTTCTTTGATACGAGTTACCACATAGGGATGTAACAGTAAAAGACCCGCTTTATCGGCTTTAATAATCCGAATCATCGTGTTTTCATATTCAGCTTCAGACTGGAGTTTGTCGCTACCTTCTTCGACTTCTGCCTCGGCTTCGGTTTGGTCTATTCTCAGGATTTCCGCTAGGTCAGTGATGGAATTATAGGCTTGGGATAGGCGATAGCGAAGCGCTGCTGCAAGCAGTTCGCATTTAGCTTCTAATTTACTGATGATATTATCTTTTTGTAGCACTTCAAATGAGAACCACTGGAGTAACATCCATCCTGGTTTAGCCCGGCGTAATTCCCCCTCAAACACCAAACCAAATAATAGTTTACCTTGATGATTACCTAACGCTGGTTTATTACCTTTGAGTGAAGATAAGGGAATCACTAAATCAAATTCAGAGTCATCGAGTTTGGGGTTATAACCAATAGTTCCTTTACCAATCCATTCTACTAAATTATCGTTGTTTCTGAATGCTGCTCTGAATTGTAAGGGTTTATTTTCATCAGGTTCAAGTTCTTCATCTTCTCCAGTATCTGGATTAAATTGTTGTAATGGCAGTCCCAATAATTGCATCAGTGCTTTACTAGCTTTGGCGTGACTATCCCCGGTTTCCCAATGAATATTATTGACTGCATCATCTAAGTCGTTACCATCTGCATCTTTATTTTCATCATCTACTACTACATATTTCATTTGTTTGTATACCAGTTTCTTACAACCAGTATGCAAAATGCTACCGTAAATTATACGTTTCCATTGGTCTTTAGCTGTTTCCCCAAAATACTTTTTACCGATGGTTTTTTCATTAGTGAATGTGAATCTCCCATGATTTCTAGAACCACTGGCTAAATCCAGAAAGAATGCTGCTTGATAACCTTTGGGTTTAAATGCGTTTAATGCTGATGCTTTGGTTTCTGTTGTTTCTATTTCCCCAATACAAAAATCTAATTTTGGATGTAACCCTGCTAATAATATATTTCGTAAGACTACTTTAGGTGCATTTGACCATTTATTTTCAGTGCAATTCCACACTGACCATTCAGTAACGGTGGCGATTGTGCCGACTGAACCATCTTCGATATAGCGGGTATTTGTGAATAATGTAGTCATATTAAAAATCCATGTACTCTAAACTTGATAATCCTGCTTTGTTAAAAATCCATGTATTCTAAACTTGATAATCCTTCTTTAATTGTGATAGCCGCTGCTTCGGGGATAATCACCGGAGTTTCCTGTGATATATCCAAACTTCTGGCAAGTTCTTCATTTTTGAATGTCAAGGCATAAATAAAGTCATAATTCTTATTGGTTTCGGTAATAAATCCCTCTTTCAATGTTTGTATATCCTCCATTTTCTCGTCACCAATTACCCTGGTACAACAGATATCGGGTTCTGTTTGGGATGCCAATAATCCCAGTATCAAGATAAAATCACCGAGTTGATTTCTTTTAGCCATTTTGATAGCAATAATCACCAGGATTGCTGCTGCTAAAATATAAGGAGCGCAAGCTGTTAATAAACCCCATGCCCCGGCAAACATTCCAGTATTATTGAAAACTGCTGGTAATAAATCTTTTACTGTTCTTAGTAATCCCCCAGTAATATAACGAATTGCTTCACCTCCGGGAATATCCAATCGTTTTAAGATTATAGAAATCGTAGTATTTTTTAACGCTTCAACGAAAACTCCCGGTAATTGCACTCCCTTTAAAATAAATGTTGTCAGAATACTTTCGGTAATCTTTTTCAATACTTCAATGGCGTTGATTGTTGTCGGTATATCCACAGGAACAATTGCACCATAAGCACTAGAAATATTTCCAAATTGTGATTTAATTGTGTCTTCTTTATAATTATTTTCTTCTTTATTAGATAACAATTTCCCCACTTTTCTGCATAGTTTTTTGATACCGTTAATTGCAGGATTAACAATCTTGCTTTTCAGAAACTTCAACAGTCCTGATTTATCCTTGTGTTCTTGTCTCGCTTCTGCCCGTGCTGTCTTGGATTCATCTTTACCTAAAACCAATTCTTTGATTTTTTGTAAAGCATCCGCAAGTTCTTCTTTGACTTTATCTAGGAGTCCTTGAAATATATTGACAATTTTGAGGTTGTCCTGGGGGAAATCAGCGATAGCGAAGCGCTCCGTAGGAATCGCCGATGGAAATTCCTGCTCTGTTTTCTCCCTAATTGCCACAAAGTGATTCCTTACTTCCTGTGGTACAGGGTCTTCTTGTTCATCAAATTGGGATAATAAACTATCATAAGCATTGAGCATTAATGTTTTTAAATCTTCAATTTGTTGAGAAAACCAATCTTTATTTACTTGTTCTACAGATTTAATTCTGTCATAAACTGAATCATCGTTATCATAACCACTACTATTAATATGCTTCCAATTAATCAATATATTATTAACTTCTACGGACGCTTTATAAGTTTCGATATTCGCTGGGCGTTGTCCAATTGCATCAAGTTTTTGTTGTCCAACCGCACTTGGATTACCGTGTACTTTAGAATTAAAAACTTTGTTTACACCATAACAAGATTGTAGGATTTCCGCAGAAGCATAGCCAACTTCATCGTCTAATTCTGATTTAGAAAAGTAATTAATAATCGCTTTTAGTGAAGGTAAATTATCTTGCGAGTAAACTACTGGTTGAATTGAATCAAACCAATCCTCTTTATTTGACAAAGCTTGCACAACTTCTGTGGGGACTCTTAACCCACCCTTGTTCACCCAAATTCCATCGGTTATTTGACTTAAAACTTCTTCTGGTGTCATGGTCTATCAATTTAATTTAGTAAATAAAAATATGTTAAGGATGCTAATGCTATCGCTTTGGGGTTGTGTTGTTGTTAGTTAATATCATGACCACTGCATTCGTTAAACGTACAGGAATCAACCCTTTAAAATCAATTGAACTCACTGTTGAGCAATTAAATATACTATTGAATGAACCCCGAATTACTGGAGTTGTTGATATTTCAGGTTCAGGTAAGTTAATTGTCAACTGTGAAGACGGTTTGGCTAGGATGATTGGGTTTTCTGATAATGAAATAATTTGGTTTGATAGTTATTCAGATCAGGATTAGTAGAAAAAAGGGAATAGGCATGAGTCAATCTATTCCCAGCACTTCATCATCTATTAACTGAAATCTAGCCATTGTTTGATTTTAACACAAGCACTAATAAAATCAAGCTTTATATAGTGAAATGAAGATTACAAAAATCATTGATGCTATCGCTTTTTAATGTTGGTATTTTTGAGATTTAATGATGAATAAAATCAATTTTGCGGGTATTGAAGGTAAGGTTTTACAAGTTAGTCCACATGGGAATTATCAGGTGGTGGAACTGAGCGATAGCGAAGCGCTCCGTAGGAATCGCATAACCATTGTCGGCACTTATTCAAACAAGTTTCATTGGCCAGAATCCACCGATGAAAGTTCTGGATTCACTAGCTTTATCACTTACATTGGTTTGAAACAACAAGAGTTCCCCAGATTTAGAGATTGGGTAATTGTCAATAATGGCTATTTCGAGGGAGACGACGGCACACCCCGACAATCCAAACGAGTCCGCAGATTTCCACTGGAGATTAAGGTGAGGGGGTTACTCGCTGAATCTGTTGTTGAGTTGATTCATGGGGAAATTGGATAATGTTTGAAAATGCAGGTGACAGTTACCAATTAAGGTAATTGAGGATTGAAACCAGCAATAACAAATAGCAAATAGCGTTATTGATTATCGGTAATGCTATTGCTTAATGTTCAATAATATAGGGGATTGTATCATGATTGGACAATTATTCACCACTGGAATTGGTATTTATCAAATGTATCCCGGTGATGATAACAAATGGATTGCCCAAGTTGATTTTGAGGATGAAAGTCATGCCCAATTAGGTGGTGTAAAGGGGACTTTAGCAACTAAATATGGTGATAATTTATTGGAGTCTGTGAAAACAGTTAAACAGGATGCCCAGAATTTGGGAATTAGAATGTTGACATTACCTGATACTAAATTCAAACTCTATGTTAAACGATTGTTTGTTGATAAAACTGAGGTATGGAAACAAATTGAAGGGGTAGCCCAAGAACTCGATTTAGAAGTTGTGTCTTGTTTACCTGAATAAGTGTTTGATTTGCTGGTTAAATCTAGTGGTTTTTTCTTGGCAGATAATTTTATGAATATCCCTGATTTCTTGATAATATCATAAATCAGGGATATAACAGTATTATTTTTGCTGTGATTCTGCATCAATTAATGTTTGAAATTCCTCCAAAGAATTAACATTAATACTTGGTAAAAGTAAATTTTCCAGGATGGACATATTATCAATTTGCTTGATATTATAGATTATCTTTTCTGGAAGATTATCAAATCTAGTAGAGAGGATTTTGATAATGTCATCTTGACGAGTTATTTTAGCTCCTTTTTCTTGGGCATTTTCTTCAATAGTGCTGAGGAATGGCATATTTAACTCCTTTTCGTAATCATTTAATTTGGTTTGAAATTCTGTTTGTAATGGTGGTGGCAAAGTCATCATTCTATCAATAAACTTCACTAAATTAATAATATCAACTTTAGTTAAGCCTTTTTGATACAATGGTCTGACTAAGTTCCATTTCCATTGTTCTCTTTGCGTTAAGTCCTTAGTAGTGACTTTGGTTTTCAGATGTGCCATTACTATTATAGCAAACAGATTGTTACTTGCAGCTAGTTCTTCCCATTGATAGTCTAGCAGTTTCACCATACTAAATTTCATGCTTACTTCACTATCGCCTATCCCATATTCATAACTATTCGGCCGCCATTTTGCATCTTCATCTCCTAAGATAGCTAAACTAATCACTGGTTTATTAAATAAATCAAAGGAACGATAATTGTAGATAAACATTCTTTGTGGAAATTCTTTATCATACTGACTTTGGACTTCTATATGAATCAAAATCCAAATTACTTCATTATTTAATAACCAGACTTGAAACAATTTATCAGCATAGCGTTTTTTAGTTTGACTAGATGCGGTAATTTGTTCTAGTTCCTTATCTAAAGATATAGGAGTTTTACTCCAGTCAATTTGTTCGTATATTTTTGGATAAAAGAATTGTAGAAATGATTCAAAATATTGTCCTATAGCTTCTTTCCATGTTTGATCATAATTTGCTGTAATATTGGTCATGATTACTATTTATCTCTCTGGTTTATTATTTATGTACCAGATCCCCGACTGCTTTTTTCCATTTTCTCAATAAATGATGAATTTAGTTAATAATTCGGGAATCTGATATGATTAATTTTTATGTAAAGCCGAGTCAATTAACTGCTGAAATTCCTCCAAAGAATTAACATTAATACTGGGTAAAAGTAAATTTTCCAGGATGGACATATCATCAATTTGCTTGATAGCATAGATCATCTTTTCTGGAAGATTATCAAATCTATTGGTGAGGATTTTGATAATGTTTTCTTGGCAAGTTTTTCTAGCCCCAATTTCTTTACCGATTTCCTTGCCAATTTCCTTGCCAATTTCCTTACCTTTTTCTTGGGCATTTTCTTCAATAGTGCTGAGGAATGGCATATTTAACTCCTTTTCGTAATCATCTAATTTGGTTTGAAATTCCGTTTGTAATGGTGGTGGTAAAGTCATCATTTTATCAATGCACTTAACTAGATTAATAATGTCAAACTTAGTTAAGCCTTTTTGATATAATGGTCTAACCAAACTCCACTTCCATTGTTCTCTTGCAGTTAAGTCCCTAGTAGTAGCTTTGGTTTTTAGATGTGCCATTACTATTATAGCAAATAAATTATTACTTGCTTCTAGGTCTGACCATTGATAGTCTAATAGTTTGACAATACTAAATTCCATTTTAACTCTACTATTACCTAAACCGTATTCATAACTATTTGGTCGCCAACTTTTGTTTTCATCTCCTAATATTGCTAAACTTATTACTGGTTGATTAAATAAATCATAAGAACGATAATTATAGATAAACATTCTTTGTGGAAATTTTTTATCATGCTGACTTTGGACTTCTATATGTATTAAAATCCAAATTACTTCATTATTTAATAACCACACTTGAAATAATTTATCAGCATAGCGTTTTTTTGTTTGACTAGATGCAGTAATTTGTTCTAGTTCCTTATCTAAGGAAATAGGAGGGTTACTCCAGTCAATTTCTTGATGAATGTCTGGATAGAAGAATTGTAAGAATAATTCCAAATATTCCCCTATAGCTTCTTTCCATGTTTGATCATAGTTCGCTGTTGTTTCCGTCATATCTGCCCCCGGTTTTTGGGATTAATCATAAATCCCCAACTTCTTTATAATAGCATTAATTTTGTTGTCAATAGTATGATATTGTCTGAGATTTATATACTACAAAATTTAGTATAATTAATAATGCCCCTGGCGATCGCTCATTCACTTGAGAACCCCGAAGCATTATCAATATTATCAGCATTGTAAACATAGGTAATCAGCCCCCTATTGACATTGATAGCGCAGCGTGGCATAAGCCATAGTCTTGAGTTACCCGGAAGTTATCGGTAGGGGCGCTATCGCGCAGAGGGGGCGTTGTTTTCGAGGTTTCGTTATGGCTATCAACATTCTTTCCAAAGCTGACAAGAAACTTTCTCAACTCAAAGATGGAATTCGAGTTTTGGCTTGGGAGCAGTACAAGATTGATAATCGTGTTAAAGGTGAGGAAGGTTATAAAATCTTTGAAGCAGAATGGTTAACTCATGAGATTCATAAGATGAACCAAGCCAAGTTTGACAAGTTCATTGCAGATTTAGGTTATACCGTAGATGATTTGCTTGGTGAAAGAACCAGATATTATCAGAAACGTAATCGAGCTACTGGTATTGGTAATGAACCAGCTAGTTTTAATAACGAACCTGCCAGTGTTGATTATGTTGAAGGTAATCAACCAGATAACATTCCATACTAATTGGTATTGAGCCGAGATACGTGTAAAAACCTGCAAGATGGTCTGGAAACGCTTGCTGTGTCTACATTTCAAAGATTTCTGGAGGAAGATTAATCGCCGACTCCAAAGGTTGAGGAATATTATGTAAATTCACCACATAATCACCGTATCTTTTGATATGTCTTGTAATATAAGGACTCAAAGCAGCAAGGTATCGCATAGGAATCACCTCACCCTGTGACATCAACTTTTGAATCGCCAACGACATATCCACCGTATTTTGCAAAATCACCGCACTGGCCACCAAATCCAAATACTTTAACCGCTTTTCCTGCTCAATCGGATCATTCTCAGTAATCATCCCTTGCTTACCAAAAAATACCCAATCCAGAAAACCATTATACATCTCCACAACATTTGTTACCGCCGTAATTTCCCGTCTCAAAGTAACATTAGAAATATAATCCAGCAGAAACATAGTCCGCACCACCTTACCTAACTCTTGAAAAGCTTGATAAAGACGATTTTTGCGACTGTAGCTCCCCAACTTACGTAACAACGTCGAAGGCATCACCTTCCCAGCCTTAATTGACAGCACCACCCGCATCATGTCAGACCAATGAGTCTGAATTAAACTCCAATTCACCACACCCTTAAACAGTGGCTCAATATGCTGATAGCTCACATCCGTACCAGGACGCACAAAACTAAGATCCTGCCAATTACGGATACGTGGCATCAACTTAATACCCAGAAGATAGGAAATAGCAAACACAGGTCCAGACTGACCTTGAGTATCTGCGTGCAACGTATCCGGCTGAATATCCGAAAGATTTTTCAACAACCCATCCAAAATATAAACCGCTTCCCAAACCCCACAAGTGATGAAGTGAGTAAACAAAGCAATGTATTTATCCGAGACATGATGATAGGCAATACCACCATAACCACCGTAACGAATATGATACTCACTGTGTAAATTATTCTCGTATATCTCAAACTTACTGCCATCCGCTGCCACCTTTTTCCCTGTCCCCCAACAAGAAGGTAAAGTAAACCGATTATAAGCATTAATAACATCCCGAATTGCCGCTTCAATCTTGGCAGCACTAACATGACGACGGTTAGTATAAGAAATTTCATGGGCAGTCACCATACCCCCCGAATGACGAGCCATTTGATTAGGTCCAAGATTGCAACCGTAACCAAAAGTAGTAAAAATATAACGTTCCCCTGGGTCAGATATTTTGGCTTCACTTCCCGACATCAAACCAAAATGTCTAGTCCAATTTAACCAATGCTCAACATTGCACAATATATCTAAAATACTCCGTTCCGGCATCAGCGCCCGGATTTTCGACTCCAATAAATCCACCTCTGGGGGTTGAGTAAATGATGGTGGTTTCTTTAATACAGGGTCGCCCTCCTTATTAATTGTAAATTGTTTATCAACAGCACAAATATTATCTACTTTCTCAGCAACTTGTGTTAAACATAAGCGTAAATGTTCGACAAAATCCGTTGGATTAGCCGGAAAACCAATTAAGTTACAGTAATCTTTTATTAATGGTTCACACTCAACAGGACTTAATAATTGTTCGCGGAAATCCGCGTAGCTTTCCGACCCCACAACACAGGCATCTCCCGTTTTAAATTCAGTCGCCAAATTGTAAAAGATGCAAATTTCTAATTGCTGACGTACCAAAACCTCGGTGTCATCAATTTCGGCGACGACTAGCGCCCGCCAGTTATTACTAATAAAATCCAAATTGATATCAAAAGGCAAATATTTAGAACGTTTGTGTTCATGATCTAACACAAATTGCAAAGCTGCAATCACTGATTCATCCGCAGAAGTAGAGAGAATATCTAGAGAACGCACTAAACTAAACAGTGCTTTGCGGTTGGCAGCATAAAACCGCCACATTAATGGTAAATAGTTATTGGTATTGTACGCCGCAATTTCATCTAATTTTTGTATCAGCAATTCTGCCCCACCATGTTCATCCAAAATTGACTGCACCTGTTCTCCAAATACAGCATTATCCTTGGTTTCCTTGGCTTGTTTGGATGCTTGTAATACTTGTCCCAATGTTGCTAACAACTCTGATGTTTCTGTCAGATGTTTATCCCGGAGTTCCTGCAATCGCAGTTTGGCATTATTTTGAATCTTCAAAATACGTTTAATAAACATCTCAACCAGATAATCACGAGTTTTTACCTGTGCTTCGTACAATAGACATAATAGCAATGTCCGCCGTTTGGGTAAATTAATATCTTGAAATTCTGTGATATCTAAAGTTCTAGCATAAGCAGCAAAATGTCTAACTTTGGTAGGAGTAATATTTTGTAGTAATCGCTTGGCATCTCCAAAAGTCATGAGCATATCAAACTTGTTTTGCAGGAGTTTCATCCCATTTAGTTTGGCACTTTTAGGTGGCGATTTTAATAAATTCAGGGTGGCATTTTCATTATCCTCCTCCTTGTCTATCACCACGAGCAATTGGTCTAAATAAATTTGTTCGGTAGTTGAAAGTCCTTGAGAACAAAGTGTAAATAACCGATTATTGACCATTGACCGAATGTGGCGAATTAATCGGTCAAGGGTGCTAAATGCTGGTAATTCGTATCGTTCTTTCACTAATTCCTCAATTGCCACATTGATTAAATCAGCAGGGTGGTCTTTAATTTGGGCTGCTTCTGCAACTAATGTGGCTATTAATCTTTGACCTGTTTTATCATATTGTTTGACTCCTAAATACTCCCGAATAATATTTTTATAGGTATGACGTTGGCGTTCGGAGGGTATTGCTTTTACTGAGTCTTGTAACTTTAAACACGACCGTAAATGTTTAATTACCGCAATTGGGATCTGTTCAGGATGAGGGAAATATCCTAGACGTTGAAAGGATTTCAACATCACCATTAACCGTAGCAATCCTTCATGGTTCTTGGTTTTAGACTTGACAAACTTGATTTCTGTAGGTGTTGGAGTGTAAAGTTCTGCCAGTTCTTTGGGGTCAGGAAATTGTTTAAATTTGGGATAAGCGGTACGGTCAATTGATGTCATTCAAGTAATATTTAAAACATATAATAATCTAGTGGAAATTTTGAAAATATACTGTTTCAACAAGGCTTTAATCTGAAAACCCGTTTATAAATCAAATACGAGTCTTATATAATACTAAGATTACTCAAAATGGTTTTATCCCTCACTCCCCTACCAAAGAGTATTTTATATTCTTTTGGGTAGAAATTGACAATGCCGATAAAAATGTTGTTTTTTCGCTCAAAAAGTTGTCAATAATTATGAATGTTATGGTGACTCAGTTCAGCTTTGTAGTTCTGGATTAATCAGCATATTTAAGGCGTGACGGGCGGCTGATTCGGCTTTTTGGGAGGTAACTTTCTGGTAGCGTAATGTGGTTTGAATGCTTTCATGTCCCATGAGTGAACGTAATTCTTCTATGCTGATTAATCCTACTCGTTCTGTAGCATAAGTATGGCGTAAATCATGAATGCGTACCCCGGTTAATTCGGGATTGGTATTGGTAATTTCTCGCCAATAATCATGCAATGTATGATAGCTAATTCTACTGACTTTGAGGGTAACTGGATGTTGTGCTGTAAACAATGCGTTGATATTTTTATGTCGTGTGTGTTGGAAATATTTATTTAGTGATTGGGCGGCATCATTGCTATAAAAGCACCACCTTTGTTTGTTGCCTTTTCCCAATACCTGAAATTTCTGATTTTTGATATCTAGGTCTGATAAATTCAGTGCTAAAAGCTCTCCTATTCTACATCCTGTGCGATGCAATAGATGAATTATTGCTGATAGTCGCAAGTCATCTTTGGTTGCTGTATAGAGGATATTTAGCTGGTCTGGTGTTAGATATCTTATGAGAGTATCGCTTTTATGTTCGCCTTTTTCTCGTTGTGGGGGACGCTGTTTTAATCCCTGAATTGGGTTGATTTTTATATACTCTTGTTGGACGGCGAAGTTAAATAGACTTTGCAGTATTGCTTGATGCTTATGGTGGGTTGTGTATTTTAAATGTGAGAGGCTATCTAGATACTCTATTAATGTTTGCTTACTGATTATTTCGATTAGCCAACTTCCATATTCTGCTAGGAAGTTTAAGAGGGTTAGTTCGTAGGTTTTAATGGTACTGGGTGCTAGTCCAGTCCGTTCTAAAAATTTGACGGCAACGGTGGCTAATGTGACAGCTTGCTTCACGGAAATTTGTGTGTTTTTAGCAAGGTTATTTATTCCTAAATTATATATCTTTTAGGGAGAAATATTGGCAGTGTTTTATGGATACTTTTAAAACTCCAAAACCTGGAGAATCTCTGTCCGACTATGTTTTGCGGATGAGAAAGGAACTCAATTTAACTCAGTTTGAGGTGGCGAATGCGGCTGGTGTTCATTCTCGCTCTGTGGGGAAGATTGAACGGGGATTGACAAGGAAACTTAGCCATAAAACTCTTGGCGGTCTTGCTTTGGCTTTGTCTGTGCCTGTTGAGTATTTGCAGGCTGTTGTCAGGGGAGAAGAGGTTCTGGTAATGGCAGCGATTAAGTTTTGCCCCCAATGTTGGAATCCTGGTGGCGTTGTGGATTCAATGTGGGGAAATGTTCGGGCTAGGTTTTGTTATCTATGCGGTACGCAATTACGGTCTAGTTGTGCTAATTGTGGTGAGTTGGTGGTGTCGTTGAGGTATAAGTTTTGTCCTCTGTGTGGAAAACCTTATAAGGATGGGGGGAAAAATTGTTGAAAGCTAGACACAGTAGGCATTTCCAGACCATCTTGCAGGTTTTTACACGTATCTCGGCTCAATACCTATTTCTGATGATGCCTTTGGTGATCCCATAGACATAATTATTAATATATCAAGTAGCTTATCTACGAGTTCATCTGTGGGTATAAAACAACCTGATCGTAGTTCTGCTAACTCGACTATATTACTATTCTTATCTAACCACTCAGTAACTTTTTCAAACAAAATTTCAGACACCAAATTAGGCTCTAATTCGTATACTAAAGCTTCTGATAAAAATGCTAAAATAACTATTTTTAGGACGGGAGAACGATTTAAACTTGCTGCCAACTGTTTGGCTATGATAGAAATTTTGTAGTTTGGATCTTGTAGTAATTGCTTACGCCTTCTAGCCTCGCCCATTACCTTAATCTCCTTTTTACTGAAAGTAATTATCAAAAAGTTTAGTAAAGAAAATATTGATATACATATAATTTTAGACTATTGTGGTATAAATTAACATATTTTAGAAAGAAAAATAAATTTTCCTGAAATAGATTTTGTTTGATATACTATAATCGTAGTCAGTAGTCAATCTTGCAATCATGCTTTATAGCTCTTTGAAGAATGATAACCCTTGATCACAAGTATAAATCAAAACTCCCAAACTGTGTTATAAACAATTTGAGAGCTTAGAAAATTTCAAAATTAGCAAACCCAGTTCTTTACTTACCCTCGCCGTGGAAAGCAGCTAAGTAAAAGGTCTGGATCACCGGACTAACGACCATGAGAACTAATTCATGGCAGTCTTATATTTTGATTATAGACTGCAAAGTACAAAAGTGTAAACATTTTTCTTCTAATTCTTGCCAACCCATTGCAATTAGTGGGGGTGTGGCATGAATAAAATACTAGAAACCTTTGATATTAGGAACTTCCTAGACAGACTCACTCCCAAGAAAGGCAAAAATAGATATGTTTGCCCAGTCTGTGAAGGTTCATTAACCGTAGATATTAAAACTGGTAAGTACCAATGTTGGGCAGATCCTGACAACAAACAGCATTTAAAAGATATCAGAGAAGCTGTTAATCCCTTAGAAGATGCTTTAAAACAAGCAGGTATTGACAATGGCAGAATCAACTACCAACAGATCACCCCTGCCAAAAAACCAGATCCTTTACCAGCACCATTACCAGCACCATTACCCCAAAACATTGAATTAGCCAAATTACCCGCCCCTGGTGTTGTTCCTCAAAAGAAACATAACAGTAGAGGATCACAAATCATCTATACATACTCAGATACACAGTATGTAGTTAGATACGAATTTATAGAAGATGGTGAACAGAAAAAACTCACCATTCCTTACCATCTGGATATTCTTGGTGACAGTGTGAACGGAATTGGTGACAAACCCTGGCCTGTTTACCATCAAAAAGAAATCATCAAACATGGTAAAAACCAATTTGTTTTAGTAGTTGAAGGGGAAAAATGTACTGATGCTGCTAGACAACAAAATTTACTTACCACTACCTTTCAGGGTTCACAGTGGACAGAGGCCAAACTAGAACAATATTGTCAATGCTTAAAATCTCATAATATCGCTGGTATTGTATATTATCCTGACCATGACAAAGCAGGTTGCAACAAAGCTAACAAACTAAGAATAGCAGCCAACAAAGCACAATTACCATACATTGAATTAAATCCCCAGAGATTAAATCCAGATAGTACAGACGGCTATGATATCGCTGATTTAATAGCGGATGGATTATACAGTAGACAACTACTAGAGAATGAAATTCAGACAGCTTATAAAGAATATCTGAATACATACATAGATGCCATATTAGCAGTAGGAAAACAACCTGTTAATCAGGAAATATCTAGGGAAGATTGGGAATGTAAACTATTTATCGAAACCCTGCTCAAGCAAGCACATATACCACAATCTATACCAGCATCTATCCCAGCATCTATCCCAACATCTATTCCACTTCAACAATCATCTAGGAGTAATTTAGATGTTGATATATGGTTTGATTCTGCTAATAGATTAGAAACCTACAATCAAAGTATTCAAAGTGGCAAAAAATATATCTTGGATATGTCCAGTGCTGGGGCTGGTAAATCCAACTTTGTAGGAGAAACTATACCAGAATGGTTACAAGTCAATAAATTGTGGTACATATCCAATGAACACCGCAATCCGACCACTAAATCAATAGAAGAAAACTACACAGATTTACCAGTTAGAAATAATGGAATGTATGCAGATGAGAACAACTTAACCCCCTTGGGTAATCCCACCATTAACTGGCCTCAAAATCAAGAAGCCAATATTTCCGGGAATTGTCACAAAACACCTTTATTTCATAAATTAGCATCTAAAGGCTATCATCAAGAATCAAATAGTGAATCATCATTAAATCCCATTTGTCATACTTGTAAATTCAAAGCCAATTGTCAAGGTGTAGATTTTGAAGGTAATATATTAGATAAAATAGCTGGTGCAACTTTCAGGAGAGATCGGCGTGAGGCACTGATGAAAGATAGAATCAGATGCCATATTGATTCATTACCATCAGAAATACCCGAAAAATCCCTAGCTTTTGTAGATGAATCTAGTCGTCAAATTAATCTAGTGGAAACTACAGAATTATCATTAACAGATTACCAAAAGACTTTAGGAGAAATTGCTAGACATTTACCTGAAGTATGGAAACAAATCAAAGATTTTATCTCACCATTGGAGCAATATTTATCTTCCAAGCATAAAGAAAATTACTATGGTTATAATCATAATCAAGTAAGGTCTATATTTGGAGACATTGACCATAACATTATCTCCAATATCATTGAGGATTTAAAGGTGCTATCGCCTGATTTAGAAGATATCTTTCAAGCTGCTGATAGCGTATCCTTAGATGGAATTGACACAAGTGAAAGGAAGGGGATAAGCCGCAAAACCTTAAAATATATTCGTTATACATTCGGTAAAGAAGCAAGTCAAGAATCCCATGAATTATTAGATAACCTAATAGTGAATTGGTTAACGCCATTATTAGAAATCATTGCTAATATTAGTCCTGGGGCATTGAGGATTAAACATCACAAGCTAATCATTACCACAAAAAACACCAGACAATTAGAGGTACTAAGTAAATTCCAAAATGTGTTTTTACTGGATGCAACTGCTACCCGGAAAACAGTAGCCTTTGAATTAGGAATAGATGCCAGTGAGATATTAGTCATCTGTGAAAAATTACCTAACTACTCAAATCTAAAAGTAGTACAAATTACTGATTTAGGATTATGTGGTAAAGACAGAAGTAAATCAAAAGTTAAACAATTAGATGCCACAAAAACAGCATTAGCATCTAATCATCAAAATTTAGGAGTCATTGACCACCTCAAACACAAACAAGATGGTGAAGGTTACTGGTTTAAGGATAATCGCGGTACTAATAAATACATGAATCACGATGCTTTATTTGCTATTGGTTCACCTTATCAGGATATAGGGGCTGTAGCTTCTAAATACGCAACTTTAACAGGGGATTACGACACTAGTAAAGATAATCCCCAATTTCAGGAATATATAGAGCATTTAGTGAAAGCAGAGATTATTCAGATGGGAGGCAGACTACGAGCAAACCGTCGCCCTGATGAAGCACTAACAATTTATCTTACCAGTAATGATGATCTCAGTTACCTACTGGATTATTACCCCGGTGCAACCTTAACCAAAACCACTGCTTTTGAAATTACACCAACAGCAGGTGATAGAGAACAGGTAAGCAGATATTATCTATTAGGAGCATTTAAGCAATGTATAGACACAGGGATTAAATGTACACAAAAAGCCGTTGCTAAAATAAGCAAATTATCACAGCCCTATATTTCTAAAATAGCTAGTAAATTTGGTGGGTTCAATGCCCTCAAAAAAATATTACTAGTCCTAATAGAAGCTCTATATAGGGGTAGTAATAATTTTTCTGACCTGTCAGACGATGAAAAATCCTTAGTCAATGACTATTTACCCCTAATCAAAGACAACCCGCCTCCAGAAGTTGTCCAGGAACTGCTAGAAGTGGCTAAAACTATTGGTTATCAGGCATTTAGCAGGATTACTAGGGAATTAGCACCGGATATTCTAGGGGCATTTATTGGAGCAATAGTAGATATAGCTATAGTGAAAGATGGGAGGTATGCCTACGATTAGGGACTTCCAATTAAAAAAATACTCAAAAATTTCTTGTGGTGCGGGCCGAAAAGTCCCCTAATTATCAAGGACGGGCAGGACTTGTACTGAGCCTGTCGTTGATACAAAACCTAGTTAATTCAGAATGATTGCTTTAACTACTTCGCCTGTATTTACTTTCTCTCTACTATTTACTAAGAATAGCTTATTAATTTTTTCTACTATTCCTATTTCATCTATTATTCCTAAGTGATCTAAGTTTTTACTCTCAAATTCTTCTTTTTGGTAATTCATATTTTTTGGTATTTTGATTTCCTTCAGACTCATTTTTTCTTCTGAATTTATTGTCAATACCTTATTAATTTCAATTTGTTGGCAATTTTTATATTACTGTCTATACAGCACTTCTCGGTGTTATGAGGTACACCATTAGCGGGCAAGATGCCCGCACTACAAGAGTTTCATGATTCAACTTTGTACCTCATAAGAGCGGAAACCGCTGTGTTTATGTTTAAGTTATTTCTGTTACTTATTACACTTGTATCTGTACTACAAAATGAAGTGCGGAATGTGGGATATAGGTTTCAACATTGATTCAATAGTTGTTGTTTTGCGTTAGAATCAAATTAATAAATCTATGCAAACAGTATTAAAATTCAACTTTGATTTGTATGTCACAAAATAGTTATTCCGAGACTGTTGCTCAATTGTTTAATTATCAAGAAGGGACAGGGAAATTATCACCAGATAAATGGCCTAATTATGAGAAATCAGGTATTACTACTGAACATATTCCTGAGTTGATCAGTTTAGCAACTGATGAAGATTTTTACAATATAGACCATAACGCGCTTTTGTCTGATGAAAGTGGTTTATTTGAATATGCACCAATTCATGCAATACGTATATTAGGAAAATTCCGAGTAGAAGCAGCAATTGAGCCGTTAATTAGCTTATTATCCAAACTTGATGATTTTGATTTTAATAATGAAGTATTGTCCATTTTGGATGAAGAATTAAAAAATGTTTTAAGCCTGATTGGTTTACCTGTAATTCCGGCACTTTCTACTTATATCGCTAATGATTCTCATGGGCAATTTCCCCGAATTACAGCTATGTTAACTATTAAAACCATTGCCTCTGTCTATCCAGAGCATTACCAGCATTGTGTTACTTCTTTATCTCAACATTTAGAATCTTTTAGAGAAAATGATCCTGAGTTTAACGGTCATATTATCTGGGTGCTTTCTGATATGAATGCAATAGATTGTTTACCTTTAATTGAGCGAGCTTTTCAAGCAGGGTGTGTTGATGAGGATGTGATAGGAGATTATGATGAAGTGCTTGTCAAATTTGGTTTAAAGGATATCACAGATATCTCTCCTAAAACTATAAAAGCGACTGATACAGAGAACCCCATATCCTTAAATTTTACTACTTCTCCTAGATTTAAACAACTTGAGAAACTAAATAAAGCACAGCAAAAGAGAGACGCTAGAAGAAAGCGAAATTTAAACCAACTGGGAAAATAAGTGATTTAGGGGTAAAGTTAGGTCGAGGGGGAGTATTATCTCCCGCGCTTCGCTATCGCCATCTCCGATCTCCAAATTAAAGTAGCTGAACTACAACGAGCTAGAGCGCAACTTGCAGATATGACTAGAGAAAAAGTGGCAGTAGCTCTAGTAAAATTCGATGAAGGTAAAACTGATTTCCAAATAGCTCAAGTTGTAGGTGCAAGAGCTATTGATCAATTTAAAGTATTTGAATTACGCTACATCCGTGGCAATAATGATACTGAGGGATATTTATCTAAACAATCTGAATTAGATAAAGTCAAGGCTAATACTTATGGTTCTTGGGGGAAAATGCGGCGATCGCTCTTTGAAATAAAATTATTAGTATTGGGTGTCAAAGACGCGGAAATATAAAATGTGGGGGGCGATCGCTATTTGAAATTAAGCTATTGGTGTTAGGTGTGGCTAAACTGTGCCAATTTAGGAATTTTGTACGCTAAGAAATCGGAGCAATCGCCCAAAGCCTTGCCATTAAAGATTGTTAGCGTTCAACTCTTTGGAAATTTTTTAACGACCATTGTTCTAAAATACAAAAAATTTCATTCGGATGATATTTTATGAAACTATTGATAGTCAAGGCTTTCAACTTTTTTGAAATTTTCTTAGCGTACAAAACTCCCGATTCGGCACAGTCTAGCCAAAGGATTCACCTAAATTATCAAAAGCATATTGAGTAATTTTTTGACAAATACCTTTTTCTTTAATCCATGTAAATTCAGGTTTAACATAATTATTAAAAAATTTTTTGAGTATATATTTATCTGGTTTTAGTCCATCTTTATACAAATTTTGCCAAGTCGCTAAACCCCAATTATAGGTAAACCTTGCTATGCCAGCGTGTTTAGCCATTAATATTTCTTGGTTTTTATTTAACTTGAGTTTCGTTTTGATGGATAAAAGCATTGCTTGACCTCAAAAGGCTCATTTCCTCTTCCTCTGATTTTATCAAAGAATAATGACATCACACTGGTGAAAGATCCATCTTTACGCGACTAAAATCTGTTCATGAAGTCGACATAACAGGCTTGTGAACCCAGTGACCTACATTGTTCTTCAACTTGTCTCGCTTGTTCACGACCATATGGATTTCTGTCTTCTACATAACAAGCAGGCTCACGTCCGCCAGTTCTAATATACGCAGAAGTTTTTCCACAGGTATATGTTTTGTCTTCATCCGTAAAGAACAGGCTTATACCTTCAGTCACTACTTGATCATAAGGGCATAGACAAACACCATCACCTGCCCAAGTTCTTATTGGCGCACGTAATTTCATGGGAACTGAATAGGGATTAGAAATTTGTGCGAAAGCACCCTGCTGAATAATAAATACAAATGGAATAGCAAGAAAAGCTAGAGGAAACTTCATGATTACACTACAGAAAAAGTTTGATGTATGGAGAATGCCAAAGTTGCTTGCAATCTAGCTATCTATTATACAGAATTTTTATAGTGTTTTTACGTTGAACTGAATATTAGTGATCACTTTCAAGATGAATAGTGTCAAAACTAATAGGTATAAATCAAAGTCAGTATATGGCTTTCCACGACTTCAGAAAAAACGAAGTTTAGGGTGCAAAAGGTGGGTTGTATAATCAAACCATATACAAAATCATACAAATCCTATAGAATAAGAACATTCATCATAATACTCTTGCTCGATATTACCTATGACTGATAAACTTTACGATCCGAATATCTTATATGAAAACGAAAAAAAATACACAAATTATTTTGAAAACTTAAAAGCTGAATTTAGTAATAATTTTCAAATCTGGATTAGGAGAGCAGATTTTAATAGATCATTAGCAGTAGGTATAGTTCATACAGATTTACAAGTAGCCGTGATAATTTATCTTAAATATGGTAATTTAGATATCATAGATCCGCTAAAACCAAGAATAATTAATTTAGCCATAAATCATTTTTTGTCAGAAAAAACTGGAGATTTAATCCTTAATATTCCACAATGAGCTATACTCATACCTTGCATATCTACGTATAGACACAGAGGATTTTAAAAAATAGGCGATAAAGATACCTGATTGTTACAGTATTTTATCTCTAAATCAATGGTTTTGGTATTATATAGAGTAATAAAATTTCATCAATTTTTATTGGTGCAAGATGTGAGTATAACAACATTGTTCAATTTCATTTACAGGATGTTTGAAAATTATTAATATGAAAAATTTATTTGATAATGAAAACGAATCTTTTTTAAAAAAACTAAATGAATTGATCAAAAATTCTATACAAGTTGATATTTGTGTTGGTTATTTTAAATTTAGTGGGTGGTGTTTAATTGTAGAATCTTTACAAGATATTTTATATATAAATAATGGTACTATTAGATTGTTAGTAGGAACAGGAGAAAATAATGATATTAATAAAAAATTATTTTTTGATGATTTTTTTCACAAAGATATTAATCTAAAAAAAGAAACTCAAAATTTAAATAAATTAGTTCAGTTTCTACAATTTGGTGAACAGACAAATAAGTTAACTGTTAAACTTATACCAAATACTCATTCTAAAATATATATTTTCACACATGAAAATCTTGAGAACGAAAATAGTATTTTTATAGGGAGTAGCAACCTTACAAGAAATGGGTTAACAAATACTATAAGAGAACTAAATTGTTATTTCACAGATAAACATATTTGCGACGAAGCAAAAAATTGGTTTGAACAAAAATGGAATCTTGATTTAAGCAAAGATATTACTTCAGAGTTATGGAGTTCTGTATATGAAAAAAATCTTTTAAAATGTGATGAATATGATGAATATTATGATGTTATAGAAGATGAATTAGAAAAATACTACTATGAACATTATTATGATATGAACTAAAACTATAAGATATCGGCTGCTATGTTGTTTTTAGACAAAAATTAACAGCCGCAATATGGAATATATCAGCTTCTCGATAAGATGAATTAGAACAAGTCAGTTTTCTAGTCGAAGAATTGCCACATTTGGTGGTGTTGGTTGTGAACCTCTACCTATACCTGTGAAGAAAGTATGGAACTTAGAGACAGGAGAGGAACTGTTCACCCTCAAACATCATCCTCATTGTGGGTGGGTAACATCAGTCGCAGTGACAGCCGATGGAAAACGGGCGATTTCCAGTTCTCGTGATGGAACTGTGACGGTGTGGAATTTAGAAACTGAGGAGAAACTGTTCACCCTCAAACATGATCCTCATCGTGGGTGGGTAACATCAGTCGCAGTGACAGCCGATGGAAAACGGGCGATTTCTGGTTCTCTTGATGGAACTATAAAGGTGTGGAATTTAGAAACAGGGGAGAATTTATTTACCCTCACAGGTCACAGTGGTTCTGTACAATCAGTAGCAGTCACAGCAGACGGTAAACGGGTGATTTCTGGTTATTGGAACAGAACTATCATGTGGAATTTAGAGACGAGGGAGGTGATAGCTACTTTCAAAAGTCACGCTCCGTTTTTCTCCTGTGCAGTTGCACCAGATGGAGTGACTATTGTTGCGGGTGATAGGTGTGGAATGGTGCATTTTTTAAAGTTGGAAAATCAGGGAGAGTGAATTTATGAAGTGATCGCCTATCATCACCAAAGGATAGTAAAAACTTTCATGTACATGAGCTTTTAGACACGTATAATACAGATTAAGAAATTTTAGTAGTAAAAATAAATTTTCCTGAAATTGGTTTTCTTTGATATAGTATGATTGTAATCAGTAGTCAATTTTTCAATCATGCTTCATAGCTTTGAAGAATGATAACCCTTGATTACCAGTATAAATCAAAACTCCCAAACTGTCTTGAGAACAATTTGAGAGCTTAGAAAATTTCAAAATTAGCAAACCCAGTTCTTTACTTACCCTCGCCCTGAGAAAGCAGCTAAGTAAAAGGTCTGGATCAACAAATGAGAACCATGAGAACTAATTCATGGCAGTCTTATCTTTTGATTATAGACTGCAAATTACAAAAGTGTAAACATTTTTCTTCTAATTCTTGCCAACCCATTGCAATTAGTGGGGGTGTGGCATGAATAAGAACCTAGAAACCTTTGATATCAGGAACTTCCTAGACAGACTCACTCCCAAGAAAGGCAAAAATAGATATATTTGTCCAGTCTGTGAAGGTTCATTAACCGTAGATATTAAAACTGGTAAGTACCAATGTTGGGCAGATCCTGGCAACAAACAGCATCTAAAAGATATCCGAGAAGCTGTTAATCCTTTAGAAGATGCTTTAAAACAAGCGGGTATTGACAACGGCAGAATCAACTACCAACAGATCACCCCTGCCAAAAAACCAGATCCGTTACCAGCACCATTACCTCAAATCATTGAATTAGCCAAATTACCTGCTCCTAGTCTTGTTCCGCAAAAGAAACATAACAGTAGAGGATCACAAATCATCTATACATACTCAGATACACAGTATGTAATTAGATACGAATTTATAGAAGATGGTGAACAGAAAAAGCTCACCATTCCTTACCATCTGGATATTCTTGGTGACAGTGTGAAGGGAATTGGTGACAAACCCTGGCCTGTTTACCATCAAGAAGAAATCATCAAACATGGTCAAGGCCAATTTATCTTAGTAGTTGAAGGAGAAAAATGTACTGATGCTGCTAGACAACAAAATTTACTTACCACT
Source organism: Dolichospermum sp. UHCC 0315A (assembly GCF_008121535.1). Lineage (GTDB taxonomy): Bacteria > Cyanobacteriota > Cyanobacteriia > Cyanobacteriales > Nostocaceae > Dolichospermum > Dolichospermum lemmermannii. The sequence continues at coordinate 31,988 of NZ_CP043059.1, read as the reverse complement.
ACCTTTCAAGGTTCACAATGGACAGATGCCAAACTAGAACAATATTGTCAATGCTTAAAATCTTATGATATCGCTGGTATTGTATGTTATCCCGACGATGACAAAGCAGGTTACAACAAAGCCAATAAACTAAGAATCGCAGCTAACAAAGCACAATTAGCATACATTCAATTAAATCCCCAGAGATTAAATCCAGATAGTACAGACGGCTATGATATCGCTGATTTAATAGCAGATGGATTATACAGTAGACAACTACTAGAGAATGAAATTCAGACAGCTTATAAAGAACATCTGCATACATACATAGATGCCATATTAGCAGTAGCAAAACAACCTGTTAATCAGGAAATATCTGGGGAAGATTGGGAATGTAAACTATTTATCGAAACCCTGCTCAAGCAAGCACATATACCACAATCTATACCAGCATCTATTCCACTTAAACAATCATCTAGGAGTAATTTAGATGTTGATGTATGGTTTAATCCTGCTGATAGATTAGAAACCTACAATCAAAGTATTCAAAGTGGCAAAAAATATATCTTGGATATGTCCAGTGCTGGGGCTGGTAAATCCAACTTTGTAGGAGAAACTATACCAGAATGGTTACAAGTCAATAAACTCTGGTACATATCAAGTGAACACCGCAATCCCACCACTAAATCAATAGAAGAAAACTATACAGATTTACCAGTTAGAAATAATGGAATGTATGCAGATGATAACAACTTAACCCCCTTGGGTAATCCCACCATTAACTGGCCTAAAGATCAAGAAGCCAATATTTCCGGGAATTGTCACAAAACACCTTTATTTCATAAATTAGCATCTAAAGGCTATCATCAAGAATCAAATAGTGAATCATCATTAAATCCCATTTGTCATACTTGTAAATTCAAAGCCAATTGTCAAGGTGTAGATTTTGAAGGTGATATATTAGATAAAATAGCTGGTGCAACTTTCAGGAGAGACCGGCGTGAGGCACTGATGAAAGATAGAATCAGATGCCATATTGATTCATTACCATCAGAAATACCCGAAAAATCCCTAGCTTTTGTAGATGAATCTAGTCGTCAAATTAATCTAGTGGAAACTACAGAATTATCATTAACAGATTACCAAAAGACTTTAGGAGAAATTGCTAGACATTTACCAGAAGTTTGGAAACAAATCAAAGATTTTATCTCACCATTGGAGCAATATTTATCTTCCAAACATAAAGAAAATTACTATGGTTATAATCATAATCAAGTAAGGTCGATATTGGGAGACATTGACCATAAAATTATCCCCAATATCATTGAGGCTTTAAAAGTGCTATCACCTGACTTAGAAGATATCTTTCAAGCTGCTGATAGCGTATCCTTAGATGGAATTGACACAAGTGAAAGAAAGGGAATAAACCCCAAAACCTTGAAATATATTCGTTATACATTCGGTAAAGAAGCCAGTCAAGAATCCCATGAATTATTAGATAACCTAATAGTGAATTGGTTAACACCATTATTAGAGATAATTGCTAATATTAGTTCTGGAGCATTGAGGATTAAACATCACAAGTTAATCATTACCACAAAAAACAGCAGACAATTAGAGGTACTAAGTAAATTCCAAAATGTGTTTTTACTAGATGCAACTGCTACCCGAAAAACAGTAGCCTTTGAATTAGGAATAGATGCCAGTGAGATCTTAGTCATCTGTGAGAAGTTACCTAACTACTCAAATCTAAAAGTGGTACAAATTACTGATTTAGGATTATGTGGTAAAGACAGAAGTGAATCAAAAGTTAAACAATTAGATGCTCTAAGAATAGACTTAACATCTAAACATCAAAATTTGGGAGTGATTGACCACCTCAAACACAAACAAGATGGTGAAGGTTACTGGTTTAAGGATAATCGCGGTACTAATAAATACATGAATCACGATGCTTTATTTGCGATTGGTTCACCTTATCAGGATATAGGGGCTGTAGCGGCTAAATACGCAACTTTAACAGGGGATTATGACACTAGTAAAGATAATTTCCAATTTCAGGAGTATATAGAGCATTTAGTGAAAGCAGAGATTATTCAGATGGGAGGCAGACTCCGAGCCAACCGCCGCCCTGATGAAGCACTAACAATTTATCTCACCAGTGATGATGATCTCAGTTACCTACTGGATTATTACCCCGGTGCAACCTTAACCAAAACCACTGCTTTTGAAATTACACCAACAGCAGGTGATAGAGAACAGGTAAGCAGATATTATCTATTAGGAGCATTTAAGCAATGTATAGACACAGGGATTAAATGTACACAAAAAGCCGTTGCTAAAATAAGCAAATTATCACAGCCCTATATTTCTAAAATAGCTAGTAAATTTGGTGGGTTCAATGCCCTCAAAAAAATATTACTAGTCCTAATAGAAGCTCTATATAGGGGTAGTAATAATTTTTCTGGACTCTCAGAAGATGAAAAATTCTTAGTCAATGACTATTTACCCCTAATCAAAGACAACCCGCCTCCAGAAGTTGTCCAGGAACTGCTAGAAGTGGCTAAAACTATTGGTTATCAGGCATTTAGCAGGATTACTAGGGAATTAGCACCGGATATTCTAGGGGCATTTATTGGAGCAATAGTAGAGATAGCTATGGTGAAAGATGGGAGGGGTGGGGTTATTGAAGTTGGAAACACAGGTTAGAGGGTGTTTGAAAAGTTATGGTTGATGTATCAAATATTTTTTACCCCACCCTAACCCTCCCCTTGTAAAGGGGAGGGAACTGGATTTTTATTGTTTCCCCCCTTTACAAGGGGAAAGGGGGGTAGCAATGTGATGAAAATTACGGAATACCACTTTTCAAACATCCTCTTAGACAAGATTTTAAATGTTCTCGATTACAGTATAATCAAGATCATGATTAGCAACAAAGTAAAGTAACTGATGTTAAAATCAGTTTATTCTGTAAAGAATTGGGAATTGAGCTATCATTTTAGGAGAATAAAACTTATGCAAGTTGTGATAGAGTTACCTGATGAGTTAGGAAAACAACTTTTAGAGTTGCCTAATATGGAAATGGTTGTCCAAGAAGTTATCAAAAAAATGTTATTAGTAGAACGACAAAAACAATCATCTCAATTATTGGTAAATATAGTTAATGATTTACCTGAGTTTCCTGTATTTAAAAATCAAGACCCCTTAGAGTTACAAAAAGTATTACGTGATGAATGGACTTAAGTATCTGTTAGATACAAGTATTTTAATTGGGTTGTTTCAACGTGATTTAATAATTTTAAATCTGCTAAAAGATAAGCTGATTAAAGTTAATGAATGTGCTTATAGTGCTATAACTCGGATGGAGTTACTGAGTTTTCCTTCTATAAGTTCTATGGAAAAAGAAGCGATTAAATCTTTATTAAATCAGATGACCTATTTAGCAATTACATCAGAAATTGAGGACGAAACTATTAATTTTAGATATACCCATAAAACAAAATTACCAGATTCTATTATTGCGGCTACAGCTAAGTATCATCAAATTGAGTTAGTAACATTAGATAAAAAATTAGCGAATAAGTTGAAATCAAATGATTGAGATAATTCCATCACAGTTTTTTATTTGTTCCCTGTTCCCTATTCCCTTTTTTTGTAAAAAGTGTGGATTAATTAATTCAGCTAATTTATAGAGGATGTATTTATGATTGAAGGAAAATTAGAACTAACTATCAAAATCAACGAACTGCCAGAAGTTAAAACTGTAGAAAATGGTTGGCAACAATTTGAGATTGACTGCGATGGAAGGATAATTAGCGTCACGGTTAAACCTAAAGTTTGGAAGAAATTGACTGATGCACAAGCCAATTATCCTCAGTGGGTCGGTGCTATTGCTGGGAAAATGGGAGAGGCAACTAATAACGGTTTTGTGTTATTAGAACCTAATGTCCAGACTTTTGAGAAAAAGCCAAAGCCATCCTCTGAAGTTACAACTTAGACAATAATAGATGAAAAGTAGCTAAAATATTAGTATCCAGATTATATCAATAATATGCCTGTTTTTCTGTTAGCGTCTTCTAGAGAAGGCATTGCTTTTGATGGGTGAATTGGGATTGATTAATCTCAATCCCACAATTTATAATCTATGTTCTATTCTCTAACCATTGGTCTAAATTAGTTATAGTAGAAAAATCAAAAAGTGCTTCCCCCAATAATTCCAATTGTTCAATGGATAATTGATGTATTTTTTCAGTTAGAGAAGCTGGAATTACACCAAACCGCCGATTAAGTAGTCGTATAATTAACCTTTCTCCACCTTGCTGTATTCCTCGTTCTTCACCCCGTTCCATCGCCATTTGTTCTGTTGGACTAATTAAAGGCATTTTTCTTTCCTCCTCTAAGTTTTTAATTTTAATAATTAATGCTGCTTGTAAGTGCTTGCTTAAAGTCATCATTGTATCAATGATCTTGAATAGCTTAACTATCTGTTCTTTGGTTAACCCCCGCTCGTACAATCCTCTAATTAATATCCACTTCCACTGCTCCCGTTCTGTCAGGTTACTAATTGTGGCTTTTGTTTTCAAGTGAGCAATTGTGATGATAGCAAATGGGTTATTATTAGATTCTAACTCATCTAAACGGGATTGATAATCAAAAAGTTTAACAATGGGGAATTTAACTAAAGTTTCACCTCCACCAATATCATAATAATAAGGTATTGAGCCGAGATACGTGTAAAAACCTGCAAGATGGTCTGGAAATGCCTACTGTGTCTAGCTTTCAACAATTTTTCCCCCCATCCTTATAAGGTTTTCCACACAGAGGACAAAACTTATACCTCAACGACACCACCAACTCACCACAATTAGCACAACTAGACCGTAATTGCGTACCGCATAGATAACAAAACCTAGCCCGAACATTTCCCCACATTGAATCCACAACGCCACCAGGATTCCAACATTGGGGGCAAAACTTAATCGCTGCCATTACCAGAACCTCTTCTCCCCTGACAACAGCCTGCAAATACTCAACAGGCACAGACAAAGCCAAAGCAAGACCGCCAAGAGTTTTATGGCTAAGTTTCCTTGTCAATCCCCGTTCAATCTTCCCCACAGAGCGAGAATGAACACCAGCCGCATTCGCCACCTCAAACTGAGTTAAATTGAGTTCCTTTCTCATCCGCAAAACATAGTCGGACAGAGATTCTCCAGGTTTTGGAGTTTTAAAAGTATCCATAAAACACTGCCAATATTTCTCCCTAAAAGATATATAATTTAGGAATAAATAACCTTGCTAAAAACACACAAATTTCCGTGAAGCAAGCTGTCACATTAGCCACCGTTGCCGTCAAATTTTTAGAACGGACTGGACTAGCACCCAGTACCATTAAAACCTACGAACTAACCCTCTTAAACTTCCTAGCAGAATATGGAAGTTGGCTAATCGAAATAATCAGTAAGCAAACATTAATAGAGTATCTAGATAGCCTCTCACATTTAAAATACACAACCCACCATAAGCATCAAGCAATACTGCAAAGTCTATTTAACTTCGCCGTCCAACAAGAGTATATAAAAATCAACCCAATTCAGGGATTAAAACAGCGTCCCCCACAACGAGAAAAAGGCGAACATAAAAGCGATACTCTCATAAGATATCTAACACCAGACCAGCTAAATATCCTCTATACAGCAACCAAAGATGACTTGCGACTATCAGCAATAATTCATCTATTGCATCGCACAGGATGTAGAATAGGAGAGCTTTTAGCACTGAATTTATCAGACCTAGATATCAAAAATCAGAAATTTCAGGTATTGGGAAAAGGCAACAAACAAAGGTGGTGCTTTTATAGCAATGATGCCGCCCAATCACTAAATAAATATTTCCAACACACACGACATAAAAATATCAACGCATTGTTTACAGCACAACATCCAGTTACCCTCAAAGTCAGTAGAATTAGCTATCATACATTGCATGATTATTGGCGAGAAATTACCAATACCAATCCCGAATTAACCGGGGTACGCATTCATGATTTACGCCATACTTATGCTACAGAACGAGTAGGATTAATCAGCATAGAAGAATTACGTTCACTCATGGGACATGAAAGCATTCAAACCACATTACGCTACCAGAAAGTTACCTCCCAAAAAGCCGAATCAGCCGCCCGTCACGCCTTAAATATGCTGATTAATCCAGAACTACAAAGCTGAACTGAGTCACCATAACATTCATAATTATTGACAACTTTTTGAGCGAAAAAACAACATTTTTATCGGCATTGTCAATTTCTACCCAAAAGAATATAAAATACTCTTTGGTAGGGGAGTGAGGGATAAAACCATTTTGAGTAATCTTAGTATTATATAAGACTCGTATTTGATTTATAAACGGGTTTTCAGATTAAAGCCTTGTTGAAACAGTATATTTTCAAAATTTCCACTAGATTATTATATGTTTTAAATATTACTTGAATGACATCAATTGACCGTACCGCTTATCCCAAATTTAAACAATTTCCTGACCCCAAAGAACTGGCAGAACTTTACACTCCAACACCTACAGAAATCAAGTTTGTCAAGTCTAAAACCAAGAACCATGAAGGATTGCTACGGTTAATGGTGATGTTGAAATCCTTTCAACGTCTAGGATATTTCCCTCATCCTGAACAGATCCCAATTGCGGTAATTAAACATTTACGGTCGTGTTTAAAGTTACAAGACTCAGTAAAAGCAATACCCTCCGAACGCCAACGTCATACCTATAAAAATATTATTCGGGAGTATTTAGGAGTCAAACAATATGATAAAACAGGTCAAAGATTAATAGCCACATTAGTTGCAGAAGCAGCCCAAATTAAAGACCACCCTGCTGATTTAATCAATGTGGCAATTGAGGAATTAGTGAAAGAACGATACGAATTACCAGCATTTAGCACCCTTGACCGATTAATTCGCCACATTCGGTCAATGGTCAATAATCGGTTATTTACACTTTGTTCTCAAGGACTTTCAACTACCGAACAAATTTATTTAGACCAATTGCTCGTGGTGATAGACAAGGAGGAGGATAATGAAAATGCCACCCTGAATTTATTAAAATCGCCACCTAAAAGTGCCAAACTAAATGGGATGAAACTCCTGCAAAACAAGTTTGATATGCTCATGACTTTTGGAGATGCCAAGCGATTACTACAAAATATTACTCCTACCAAAGTTAGACATTTTGCTGCTTATGCTAGAACTTTAGATATCACAGAATTTCAAGATATTAATTTACCCAAACGGCGGACATTGCTATTATGTCTATTGTACGAAGCACAGGTAAAAACTCGTGATTATCTGGTTGAGATGTTTATTAAACGTATTTTGAAGATTCAAAATAATGCCAAACTGCGATTGCAGGAACTCCGGGATAAACATCTGACAGAAACATCAGAGTTGTTAGCAACATTGGGACAAGTATTACAAGCATCCAAACAAGCCAAGGAAACCAAGGATAATGCTGTATTTGGAGAACAGGTGCAGTCAATTTTGGATGAACATGGTGGGGCAGAATTGCTGATACAAAAATTAGATGAAATTGCGGCGTACAATACCAATAACTATTTACCATTAATGTGGCGGTTTTATGCTGCCAACCGCAAAGCACTGTTTAGTTTAGTGCGTTCTCTAGATATTCTCTCTACTTCTGCGGATGAATCAGTGATTGCAGCTTTGCAATTTGTGTTAGATCATGAACACAAACGTTCTAAATATTTGCCTTTTGATATCAATTTGGATTTTATTAGTAATAACTGGCGGGCGCTAGTCGTCGCCGAAATTGATGACACCGAGGTTTTGGTACGTCAGCAATTAGAAATTTGCATCTTTTACAATTTGGCGACTGAATTTAAAACGGGAGATGCCTGTGTTGTGGGGTCGGAAAGCTACGCGGATTTCCGCGAACAATTATTAAGTCCTGTTGAGTGTGAACCATTAATAAAAGATTACTGTAACTTAATTGGTTTTCCGGCTAATCCAACGGATTTTGTCGAACATTTACGCTTATGTTTAACACAAGTTGCTGAGAAAGTAGATAATATTTGTGCTGTTGATAAACAATTTACAATTAATAAGGAGGGCGACCCTGTATTAAAGAAACCACCATCATTTACTCAACCCCCAGAGGTGGATTTATTGGAGTCGAAAATCCGGGCGCTGATGCCGGAACGGAGTATTTTAGATATATTGTGCAATGTTGAGCATTGGTTAAATTGGACTAGACATTTTGGTTTGATGTCGGGAAGTGAAGCCAAAATATCTGACCCAGGGGAACGTTATATTTTTACTACTTTTGGTTACGGTTGCAATCTTGGACCTAATCAAATGGCTCGTCATTCGGGGGGTATGGTGACTGCCCATGAAATTTCTTATACTAACCGTCGTCATGTTAGTGCTGCCAAGATTGAAGCGGCAATTCGGGATGTTATTAATGCTTATAATCGGTTTACTTTACCTTCTTGTTGGGGGACAGGGAAAAAGGTGGCAGCGGATGGCAGTAAGTTTGAGATATACGAGAATAATTTACACAGTGAGTATCATATTCGTTACGGTGGTTATGGTGGTATTGCCTATCATCATGTCTCGGATAAATACATTGCTTTGTTTACTCACTTCATCACTTGTGGGGTTTGGGAAGCGGTTTATATTTTGGATGGGTTGTTGAAAAATCTTTCGGATATTCAGCCGGATACGTTGCACGCAGATACTCAAGGTCAGTCTGGACCTGTGTTTGCTATTTCCTATCTTCTGGGTATTAAGTTGATGCCACGTATCCGTAATTGGCAGGATCTTAGTTTTGTGCGTCCTGGTACGGATGTGAGCTATCAGCATATTGAGCCACTGTTTAAGGGTGTGGTGAATTGGAGTTTAATTCAGACTCATTGGTCTGACATGATGCGGGTGGTGCTGTCAATTAAGGCTGGGAAGGTGATGCCTTCGACGTTGTTACGTAAGTTGGGGAGCTACAGTCGCAAAAATCGTCTTTATCAAGCTTTTCAAGAGTTAGGTAAGGTGGTGCGGACTATGTTTCTGCTGGATTATATTTCTAATGTTACTTTGAGACGGGAAATTACGGCGGTAACAAATGTTGTGGAGATGTATAATGGTTTTCTGGATTGGGTATTTTTTGGTAAGCAAGGGATGATTACTGAGAATGATCCGATTGAGCAGGAAAAGCGGTTAAAGTATTTGGATTTGGTGGCCAGTGCGGTGATTTTGCAAAATACGGTGGATATGTCGTTGGCGATTCAAAAGTTGATGTCACAGGGTGAGGTGATTCCTATGCGATACCTTGCTGCTTTGAGTCCTTATATTACAAGACATATCAAAAGATACGGTGATTATGTGGTGAATTTACATAATATTCCTCAACCTTTGGAGTCGGCGATTAATCTTCCTCCAGAAATCTTTGAAATGTAGACACAGCAAGCGTTTCCAGACCATCTTGCAGGTTTTTACACGTATCTCGGCTCAATACCAAGTGGTGTACAGATATCACCAGAGCAGGTAAAGCTCAAGGTATCACCGGCTATTATGGGATATTTGAAAAGCGTCATCTCTATTGTTGTGCTACTTATCAGAGTTTAGATGCTGCATTAGCAAAATTGGGTGAAATTGAAAGTAGAAATGATGCTGAGAAAGCGTTATTTAATTCTTTCAGAGATGATTAATTTATAGTTATTAACCCCAGCCATTAGATTGGGGTTATTTAATGCTATCGCTTGTTGACGATGGTGTTTTTGTAATATCATTATGTCAGAATATACTGAATATCATGAAGCTCATGGAATGCCCGTTTCTGTAACAAAATATGAACCGGAAGATTGGGAGTTAGAGGTTCAGGAATACGAACAACGAGATAGTGAAATGAAGACAAATTTAGCAATAGCTCTCAATAATATGTTATCGGCAAAGTTCCAAGTTGAGAATCTGAATAATCCTACTATATCGTATGAAGTAAGGATTGAATTGATTAGTAGATTTCTTGACAATACTATCAAATCTATTCAGGAAGTTCAAGGATTACATGATATAGAATGATTAGGAAGATTTTTGTTTGATGTTTGTGACAATTCTCGTTGAGAATTGAAACGAGGATTGAGGATTGAGGATTGAAACCAACAATTAACTGACATTGAATAAACCCACGAGTCTCTAGTTTATCTAGGGACTTTTCTATTGCTAATGGCTTGCGTCACGCTAATGCTATCGCTTGTTATTGGTGTTCTTTACATCAGTATTATGAAAGCATTTTTCACTGGACACCGAGATATCACTAACATCAAAGATGGAATTAATCAATTGATTGATATGGCTTTAGAGCGTGGAGTAACAGAGTTTTTCAATGGGATGGCTTTAGGTATTGACCAATTAGCTGCTGAGGTTTTAATTGAACGACAACTTCATTGGACTGCTGTAATCCCCTGTCAAAACCAAGACAGATTATGGACTCTTCAACAGAAACTTAAATACAAAGAACTCCTGAAGTCTGCATCAAATAAAATCGTGCTTTATCCAGAATATACACCGGGTGTCATGCAAGCTCGTAATCAGTGGATGGTCAAACATTCTAATATTTGTTTGGCTGTCTATGATAATCGGTTGACTGGGGGTGCTGCATTAAGTGTGAATATAGCGATCGCTCACCATCTCCCAATCATTCAATTTAATCCTAAAACTTTGGAAACCGCAGTAATTGAACCCAAACAACTAAGTTTATTTTAATGCTATCGCTTCCCGATTCCGTTGTGTTTTGGGAAGCATTTTGGAAAATAAGTCTTGTTTTTATTGGATTGTCAAAAACAACTTTGATGATGCCGATTTTTGGCTGGTTAATAAGGGTAGTTTAAAAGATTTAGGCAACCCCATCAAACAATTCCAACCATATTATACAGGTCTTAAATGTCCGGTATTGATATGGCCTGACTATGGATATTATCTCTGCGTTTATTTCCAGCAAATTGGTGTGTGGAGAAGATGCGGAGTTGGAAGTACCAACTACAAAAATCTGAGAATTTCTGATATTCGTAGGGTTTTTAACGAATTATCTCAACAACATTCAATGCAATATAACGGAGGAATAAATGTCAAAATTACCTACTAATGTAAACTTTCTGATATTACGTTATCAACAAATTAGGGAAAATGTCCATTTTGTAATGTTACGGAATAATGATGGTATTTACTCTACAGGAACTTTAGCGAATATTCCCAAACAAGAATCAACGGATGGGGGTTGGCATTTATTTGGGGAACAGAAGTTTGAGAAAGAACGCGCTGCGGTGATTGTCTATAACAAACTATGTCGGGGTGTACCAGTGAAAATCAAATGACCTAATGCTATCGCTTTTTGATGTTGTTGTTTTTGGTATTCAGGAAATGAATGAATTTCTAGAAAGTTTATCCCGTGCTTACTGGAAAATGGACTATTCACAGTTTCTGCAAAGAACTGGATTTGTTGAATCAGATTATGCCCTGCAAAAGTTTAAACTGTTTCAACAAAGTGCCAAGGGTTTGTTAGATTTTGACCCCGACACATTAGCATCAATTTTAGCACAGGAAACTGTAACTAAATAGTAAATGAAGGGACTGGTGTGGATGATAGCACCAGTCTCAGCTAGTATTTGCAACTATTTTATCATGACTCAACATAAATCACTTGACCTGTTATTAAGTCTACGAAATACTGCCATTGAAGTTCAGCGTGAAATTGAGGTTATTATGCCCGATGCTATTGCTGAAGCCTTGAAACTTGCGGAAACTTCCAAAAATAAGGTTGTCTATCATAATAAGGAGGGCAGAATTGTTTTAGTCTTGAAGAAACGGTTTTCTACTAATAAAGAAGATACCACACTTGCCAGATTAGACGAGGATATTCAACGCATTACTGGGGAATTAGCTAATAAACATTCTGAACAGATTGCAGATATTGAATTTCAGATTGCAAATCACCGGGATGCTATTGAAGAATTGGAGAAACAACAGGCTAAATTATTGAGCGATCGCCGCATTAGCACACTCAAGAAACAGTACCATGAACACCGGGAATCAACATTGTCTTTAGATCCCAATTTATCAGTGTTTCTCAATTAAGTATCTGGATAGAATTAATTACATATTGGTTATTTACAAATTCTTGACCAATCAAGGATTTTAGACCATATTTTTGTGTAATTACTTTTGTCCTATTACTTAATGCTATCGCTTTCCAGTGTTGATGATTTCAAAGCAACACAATGGAATTAAGAAGATATCGTTTCAATCGCAAAGTAGGTAAAATTTACTTAGAAGTTGGTAATCAACTGAGTGAAATTGGGTCTACTTTAAAGATGATTATATTATGGGCATCTGCACCAGTATTTGGTAAACCATTTGCCCATTTACCTGCACAGAATTGGGTGCAAATAACGTTTCTTGATATGCAAGGAAATTGGTGTTATGCACTGTTGAATAATGGGACTACAGATGCTTTAAATCCTTGGTTACAATACAGAAAACAAGTTGAATCGGAATTGGAATTATGTGGAGTAATCACCACCATTAGTTTAGTGAAATTTGAGGAACAAAGTGAATTTTTTGATTATCACTTTTCCGGTGTTCGGGGAAAACCAGGACTCGAAGAACGCATGAAAACATTGATTGATAATAGTGGTCATGCTTTGGTGGATATATCGGTGAATTTATTGACCTAATAGTTAGGAGACAGGAAAATCTTGTCTCTGAATTATTGGTTGGAGAAGTTGGTTTTTGTGACAATTAATAGCTAGTTGAGGATTAAAACTCTAATGCTATCGCTTTTTGATGTTGGTTTCCATGAAACTTAATGATGTTAATGTCTTTTAATTTTGATTATGACTAGAAAAAGAACCGCTAATAATGTTCAAAATGGGGTTAATGAAGTGACTGAGAATAATGTTGAAGCTGGAGTTAATAACATGACTGAGAATAATGTTGAAAATGGAGTTAATGAAGTTAACGGAAATCCTGAATACACAATTAATGAAGTAACGGAGAATCTTGAAGATACAGTTGATGAAATGAATCAAGAACCAGATGTTAGTTCTGAATTTGAAATAGATCCTGCATTAATGGGAGAAGAGTTTAATTGTGTAAGACCTAAGAGATTTCCTTATGGTATTGTCATCAATGCCGAAATAGCTGGCTTATTCATTCCCGAAAAGAGTTTAGCAAAAGCTGGATGGTTCGGCACTCCCGAAATAGTTGAAAAGGATTTATCAGGTGGTGTTGAGAGAGGATTATTTATGACCAATGCTAGAATGATAATCTTGGGTAATGTTCGTCCATACTTGAGATATAAAACTGACCTGAAAGATAACCCAGAATTAGAAGGAATAATGATTGGTTGGTACGACGAATATGCTGAAGAAATTGACAAGAAACTTATGAGTGCAGTCTCAGAGCATTTAATAATGTTTCTGGATAATGCTAACAATTTTCTGCATCAAACACCAATCAGAATCAGATTCAAGAATGTAGCTTTATGGAGTCTGCGAGAAGCTTTGGAACAGTATTACTCTCAAGCTGAATTAACATTTGCGAGAATGCTGAACAAGAAACCCAGTGGTAAAGATGATAGATGGCGTTCATTGTGTGTTGTTGACGTGGAGTTTAAAGGTGTTAAGGAAGGTGACGCTAGACAGAAATCTTACTGCTGCAAAGTTGGGACTTACATTCACCCCGATGAAGAAAATTTCCCAGCTTTGTTTATGGGAACAAGAACTAAAATGTCTGCGGTGTTGGAAAAGTATGATACTAGCTTAGGCTTTGATGAATCAGTTAAAGCTTTGTTACCAGCACCTACTAAATTGGCATTACCAGACAGTCAACAATAGTAATTAAGTATTCACGGAAAATTAAGGACTCAGGGCAACCTGGGTCTTTATCTAAAAGTAACAATTCTTTATGATAATTAAGGACTCAGGGGAAACCTTGGGTCTTTTTTTTAAGTAGTGCTATCGCCTATAAAAAGTGACTATTTAAACAACAGATAACAAAATGAAACTATTAATTATTGACACCGAAACCACAGATATCAATGATGCAAAGGTTTGTGAAATTGCAGCAACTTTGTATCAAGTTAGTGATAATGTCCGAGAAACCGGGGCAATTTGTAGCATTTCCACAGTATTACCAGTAACAGAAAACCCCGCAGAGTTCGTTAATGGTATTAGTCCAGAGTTGACTTTGAATGCTCCTGGATGGATTGCACAAATATTTGTGGAAACGCTCAATAAAATGCCTAATGCTGCTGATTATGCGATCGCTTTTAACGCTGAATTTGATGCACCCCTGGTAGATAAATTATTGAATACAAACCTCAATTGGTTATGTGCCATGAAGGATTTTGACTGGGGTTATCCTACTAAAAATGACAGTTATAAACTCACTGATTTAGCTTTGTGGATGGGTATTGGCATTAGCACTGTTCACCGTGCTGGTGATGATGTTCGGTTATTGGTGGAGTGTTTTAATCGTCGTAAACAACAATTACCACAAATAGTTAATCAAGCGGTATTTGTAGCCAATTCACCAATCATTGAGTTCAAGGCAATGGTTGGATATGACAATCGTGAACTAGCTAAAACTGCTGGATTTTATTGGGATGGTGACAGGAAACTATGGACTAAGAAACTCCGTGAATGTCGGTTTGATGAATTTGTAAAAACACTGAAATTTGGTGTTGAAGTAATATAATTCTAACATAAAATGTTAGGGATTTCCTGGCTTTTTTTAATGTTATTACTTCAGGATTTTGCTGTTTTTTGTAATGATTATGAACCCAAATATCCTGAACGAATTAGAAACCAAAACTAATGATATTACTGGCGCTTCGCTATCGCTGACCTTTTTGTACTCTGACAATATTGAAAACCAAGTCAACAAAGATGACGTTATAGAAAGGTTATCTCTGGGGGCTATCGCTGCAAGGTTGTGGTTTTTTATTAATTGCGAGGACACCCATGAATAACATAATAGTTCATTACGAAGGATTCCAAATCAGAATTTATGAAAATCATCCTACGTGGATTGAACAACGATATGCTTCCGAAGTTAGTCTTTCCTCGCATCCTGATTTCTATATATTTGATGGTAACGCTTGTACTCCAGATTTTGACAGTTGTTTGATTAAATCTCTGAGAAACTGTGATCACCTTGTTAGAGATTATGGGGAAAATAATATGTTGAAAGCAACTTGGGTATTTAATCCTCCTGGTTGGAATGATCCAGACAATTTTTAACAATTAGTTGGCAATGCCTATATTGGTATTGCTGACTTTTTTAATGCTATCGCTTATTGGGGGTGATTCATCAAATAAAAGAGGTGAAAATGTTCATCAAAACTATCGCAGTAAGCTATGAAAGAAAGTTTAATTTAGGCGACTTTAATAGTGCTTCATTAGGTTGTTCTATCTGGGCATCCATATCAGAAGGAGAAGACGAGGATACTTGTACTCAACTTCTCCAAGATAAATGTCGGGAAGCTGTCAGGAAAGAATACAGAAAACTGCTTGATAAATCCAAACCAGCAGAGACTTTCACTATTAATGGTAATTCCCCCGTTGATGATGAGTTTATCCCAGAAGGTGATATCTATCGCAATTAAATAATAAATAGGCTGGGTTTATCCCGGCTTTTCCATTTAACTATAATGATTGTATTAATTACTACGTTATTAAAGATGGTTGCTGATCATTGGAGGAGAGCTTTGAGGACAGAATGAGTGCAATGATATTAGGTGAGTGCGAGAGATGCAATTATTGGATGAGGAGATTAAAATATAGTTAGCTAAGGTTGGTTTTATTTTACAGGTTTTATGACTCCAGTTATTTTGCAAAAGCTTAATCCTATCGTTCTTGAAAAACTCAAATATCTTGCTCAAAGTCATCAACGGACTTTAGAAGAAGAAATCACATCTATTCTTGAAGATGTCACGGAAAATACACCTATAATTACACCTGAAAATAGGGGCTGGTTTCCTGGTTTTTTTGAGGAAGTTATTGGTGGATGGGAAGGAGAACCACTGGTTAAAGAGCATCAAGCAGAAGCGCAGGAGAGAGATTTTTTGTTATGCTCAAGATTTAGAACTTAAATTAAATTCCCGGTTCTAAACAAATATGAATTGCTTTATTATTTAAATAGAAAGATTAAGGAACAGTTAGTAAAGATTGGTTTTTCTTTAGAGGAATAGAAATGATACAGGATAGTGATCGAAAAATTGTTTCAGAGTTTCGCTCTCGACTAGAAGCGATAATTCCCATTTTGGATTTACGGGTATTTGGTTCAAGAGCGAGAGGTGATGCTACAGAAGAATCAGATTTAGATGTGTTTATTAAAATTACTGAATTAGATAGATCATGTCGAGAAAAAATTAGCGATTTGGCGTGGGAAGTAGGTTTTAAATATGATCTAGTTATTTCCACCTTTGTAGTTACAGAAGCACAGGTAGAAAGGGGAGCTATGGGAGCTAGTCCCTTACTGTCTAAGGTGTTACAAGAGGGTATTATTGTATGATAAATCAGCAACTAAAGTTATTAATTGAGTACCGTTTATCTGAAAGTGAAGAAACTTTAAGAGAAGCAAAGATTTTACTCAATCAATCAGCTTTTCGTGGTACTATCAATCGCTCTTATTATGCAATGTTTTATGCGGCACTGGGTCTTTTAGCAACTAAAGGTTTAGGCAGTTCTAAACATAGTGGAATAGTTAGTTTTTTTGATCGTGAGTTTGTGAAGACGGGAATTTTTTCTAAGGAGTTATCGCGGAGTTTTCATCGAGCATTTGATGAACGACAAGCAAGTGATTATGGAGAAATGTTAGAACCAGATATGGAGTCAGCAATGGCTTTATTTGAGAGAGCGCAGAATTTTGTGGATGAAATTACACAGTATTTAAAGTCTTGGATGGAGGTTAACTAACCTTATGGTACTAAGATTTCTGTAGATAACTGTGGTAATAGGTAATAGTTCGGTTTGTTGATTTTTAAACAACATAATTAAAGGTGAGGAATTAATAATGATACGGGAACAGAGAAGAGCATAGGATTTGGGAATAAAACCCGATTAAGAAAAAACTATGGGTTTTAAAGTAGATGTGGTTTATTGCCTTATGAGATCAAAAAACTGGTTTGAGTTATTGATTTTTTCTTTCAATCGGTATCAAGGTTTCCAAATTAAACAATCTAACACCTACATCTATGACGAAAATTCCTAGCATTTGGAATATTATAAACATAATAAACCAAGATTTCAAACCACCGGGAATGTTGGTAATCATAGTAGAAATTCTCGATAAATCCTCTATTTTATCTTTGTTATCCTCAAATTCTTGCCAGTTCTCATCATCGGTTCGTTGATAAACTTCTAATGCCTTGATTCTACCCATCAACGAGGAATCATCCCAGAACAGCATTTTTTCTATTTGTTGCATTTTACTAGAGTTTTCCATAACCTGAACTTCTAATCTAATTAATGCCTCAATTGATTGTCTGTCAATAATGGGATTTTGAGTTAAGGATTTAACAAGAAATTCTAACTCATCAGTAGAGCGTTTTCCAGTCCCTGATTTGATAGTTTCAGGAATGGCTTTGAGTAAAATTCTATTTCTTTCATTTGAGGCTTTAAGTTTTTCTTCTAGCTGTTTTCTATTACTAATATCAATCGCTTGGTTGATGATAAAATTATTTTCTCTCTTAGAAGAAACTAACAAACAAGTATCATGATCATAATACCCCCAATTTATTTCTGTACCCACTGGAGCATCTACCAATTTCTGGATTTCTTGTCTTTGTTCATGACATCTACTGCCTACAGACATTCCCTTAAAAGATTCTTTATCTAAGTTCATTAACTCAGCTAGTTTTTTATTAACAGCAAGATATCTCAGATTTAAGTCAATAATTGAAATAAACCCTGGCATGGCTTCTATAAAGTCTATTTGATATGCCTCTTGGTCTGGATTCATAATTTTAATTTAAAAATTTATTATCCATTTTATTCTTAATATTTTAAATTATCATATATTTGGGTATAAATTTAATTTTGAATATATTATC
Organism: Dolichospermum sp. UHCC 0315A; assembly: GCF_008121535.1. Lineage (GTDB taxonomy): Bacteria > Cyanobacteriota > Cyanobacteriia > Cyanobacteriales > Nostocaceae > Dolichospermum > Dolichospermum lemmermannii. The sequence continues at coordinate 13,883 of NZ_CP043059.1, read as the reverse complement.
AAAACCAGTGATTATACTCCATGAAAATATTGATTTTTGCCAAGTTAAAACCTAATCACTCCATAACGACACAAACCGGAACTCTTTACCACTAAATAACCCTTGGTCACTCAGTTTTAAGTCTGGCATCACCAACAATGCCATAAAAGAAAGAGTCATGAATGGTGCAGTCAGTTTTGATCCTAATCTTTTTGCCCCAGCATTAAGTTCTGCATATTTTTTGGCAACCTCATAACCATCGCCATCACTCATCAACCCTGCCACAGCTAAAGGTAATACATGAACTACATTGTTTTCTGCTACTGCAATACCCCCGTGACACTGAATCAGGGCATTTACCGCTGCACAGATTTCCGCATCGCTTGTCCCCACTGCCACAATGTTATGGGAATCATGCGCCACACTCGATGCTATCGCCCCCCGTTTCAATCCAAAATTCTGTACTAATGCCACCGACGGCGGTTTGTCTTGATACCGATTAACAACCGTGATTTTCAGGATATCCTGCTCTAGATCAGCTATAACCTCACCGTTTTCAATATGTGCTGGTACACACTTGTCCCCTGTAATTAATTGTCCATCGGTAACGGTGATTACTCTGACTGTTGAACCCTTGGCTGGAATTGCAAAGTCTGTGACTTGTTTTTGATTAGTGATAAATTTATTGATGGGTGTAATAGGAACTGATGGTAATAATGCTGATCCTGATTTGGCTGTTAAAACACCCTGACAATAAGTATTCAACACCGTGAAATCTTGTAAATTATCAACAACAATCAAATCTGCACTATCACCAATTTGTAGTAATCCCACATCCAAATTGTAATGTTGTACGGGGTTGACACAGGCAATTTGCAGGACATTCATCACATCGTGACCTAATGCCACAGCCCGTTTCACCAGTAGATTTATATGACCATTAACTAAATCATCAGGGTGTTTATCATCGCTACAAAACATACAATGTGCTGCATGGGAGTCAATCAAACTGTGCAAGGCATCAAAGTTTTTAGCTGCTGAACCCTCCCGGATCTGAATTTTCATTCCCAGCGCTAATTTCTCTAAAGCTTCGTTCAGTGTGGAACATTCATGATCAGTGGTAATTTGAGCAGCATATTTACGTAACCCCGTACCCACTAACCCCGGTGCGTGGCCATCAATGGGTAGTCCCAAACTTTGCGCTAGGTGAATTTTGTCCATCATTTCTGGACTGTCTGCCAATACCCCCGGTACATTCATGACCTCACTTAAATAGGAAACATTATGTTTTAACAGTTGACGGAAATCGTTTACCGTCAGTTTTGCCCCGGCAGTTTCAAACTCGGTGGCGGGGACACAGGCAGGAAAACCAAAGGCTATTTTGAAGGGAGTCTGGGCGGCATTATCTATCATGAATTCTACACCTGCCAAACTCAATACATTGGCGATTTCGTGGGGGTCAGAGACAGTTGCCACCGTACCATGCACCGTCGCTAATCGGGCGAATTCAGTGGGTACAAGCATCGAGCTTTCGATATGAACATGAGCATCAATAAAACCAGGAAGAATGTACTGTGAGTATTGCCCCTGGTCCTGAACTATGGTTTGAATCTGTCCATCCTGAATATAGATAGTACCGGGAAAAATGGTGCGGTGGAGAACATCTACTATATTGCCGGCAAGTGCCAAGTTTTTCATGATTTTACTGTTAAATAACAACCGTAGATAGACTTTAAATTACAGAAAAATGTTTTAATTAGAGTAACTGAGATTTTCATTGATTTATAGCAACCGCCAAGGTGGTTAGGACATTAATTGATAATGAAATTCCATCCACAAAAAGGTTTTACTCTGACCCCTGACTCCTAACTCCTAACTCCTGACTCCTGACTCCTGACGATTACCTGTAAACCAAGTACTGCAACTACTGTGACTAAAATTATAGCCATTTTCAATCAAGCCGGTGGGGTGATGAAAACCAGTCTGACGATGAATTTGGGTTATCATCTTTCCCGCAAACATAAAGTTTTACTGGTGGATACTGACCCCCAGGCATCCCTGACAACTTTTATGGGACTTGAACCCCATGAACTTGAAAAAATCGTTGCTGACTCACTGCTCACACCAGAGACTAAATTACCAATTCACCATAATTTGCACGGTATGGATTTAGCCCCGGCTAATATTACCCTCAGTGCGGTAGAATTACAACTCTCTGCGGTTATGGCCAGGGAACTACGACTCAAACAAGCTTTAGAACCCATTTTAAATAACTACGATTTCATTTTGATTGATTGTCCTCCCTCTTTAGGTATCCTCAGTATTCTCGGACTCTGTGCTGCTACTCATGTTTTAGTGCCAGTTCAGACTCATTACAAAGCGTTCAAGGGAACGGAGTTATTATTGGATAGCATCAAACAGGTGAAGAAACATATCAATCCGAAATTAGCGATCGCCGGATTTGTGCCAACCTTGTACGTAAACGCCAACCAAGACAAAGTGATTTTGGAGGCTTTGGAACAGCAGTTATCACCACTAGCCAAAGTTTATCCGAAGATACCCCGTGCCACAGCCTTTGCGGATGCAGTAATGAATAGTCAACCATTGGCTGTATATGACCCCAAACATCCAGCGATCGCAGTTCTGAAAAAGATAGCCCAGGGGATGGAGAAACTGTAATGGTCAAGAAAACTTTAGAAATCCCGAAAATGCGTGGTGTGGAAGATTTGCTGAGTATGGATGTGGAATCAGAATCACCAACTGCCACCGTTAATATTGATAAAATTCGTTTACCTTCTCAACAACCCCGACGGTATTTTGACCCGGAGAAACTCAGTCAATTGGTGCAGTCAGTTAAAGAACACGGGATTTTACAACCTTTATTGGTGCGTGCTGTTAATGATGAATATGAGTTAGTCGCTGGTGAACGCCGACTCAGGGCGGCCAAAGCAGCGGGGTTAATAGAAGTGCCGATTATTAGTAAAGAATTATCAGATCATCAAACCCTGCAAATCGCTTTACTGGAAAACCTGCAACGGGAAGACCTCAACCCCATTGAAGAAACCGAGGGGATTCTAGAATTACTCTGTATTGAACTTGATGTAAGTTCTGCTGAAGTTATATCAATTCTCAATCAAGTTGCCAACGCCAAAAAACGTAACTTAGAACTGACGGAAAACGTTTCCCGTCAACTGGAAATTGTGGAATCGGTGTTACAGGGTGTTGGTAGATTCAGTGCTGAAAGTTTCCGTACCAGTCGTTTACCATTATTGAATTTACCCGATGATGTATTGGAAATATTGCGGCAGGGTCAACTAGAATACACCAAAGCTAGGGTGATCGCTAAACTCAAAGATGACGGTGAACGTAGGGAACTACTGGATAAAGTTCTTAATGAAAATCTATCTTTAAGTGAGATTAAGCAGTTAGTAAAGGAATTAACCCCAGGGAAAACTACACCAAAAGAGACATTGAATGCTAAATATTCCGAGCTTGGTAAAAGGTTGAAGAATGCCCAGGTGTGGGAAGATGTGAAGAAAACCAAGAAGCTAGAGAAATTGTTGGGTGATTTAGAACAATTGTTAGAATAGAACCCCAGAAATAATCAAAACAGGAGATACATTATGGCGAGAAAGTCTAAGGATTTTAATGAGTTGATGAAACAAAAACAGAGTTCCCAAGAGAAACATAAAAATCTCGAAGCACTTAGAGAAAAGATGCAAGGGGGTGTATTTGGGGAATTGGCTGCAAATATACCGATAGAACCCAAGGGCGCTCCAAAAATGTCAGAAATTCTCCAACAGTTCGTTGCTCCGTACTTAGATAATGTACACACATCAAAACGACGTAAATCATTATTTAGTTTGGCTGTGATAGCCTGGAATGCGGCGGTGATGCCTGAATCTCAACAAAAAACAACACTTGATACTTTCTTGGAACAACAGTTATCAAATCAGGATGCAGAAACTCAACAGGCGATTACACAAATGATTGATGAACTAATTGCTAGGAAACATCAGCATTTCTCTGATAATAAATATTTTATTCTGGACTTTCAAATTACAGAAACAGGACAAAGATATGATATCTCTGTGGCTTCAACTTTGTGGGAAAATCCTCAATGAATTATGACTGTAGCACCTATGTCACATAATTTTCTTAGAAAAGAGTAGATTTGTTTGTGTTTGCCGCGAAGAAAAGCGATTAATTGTCATTCCCAGTCTTGTTGAGATTCGCTAAATCTTCTAGTTGTCTTGTTTAAATTAAAATCAGCCGCCATTAAATCAATACCATCAATAATTTTACTAGGTTCGGCAATTCTCAAAGCCGTAAAACATTTGTCTCGATAATTAGGGTGATTTTGGAAAAAGGCGATCGCTTTTTTTAAAGGTTCAATTACAGGATAAGCTGATTCTGCCTTCTCAATAGCTGCTTGAGGAATGGGAGAATTGAGCCTTTGCATAGCCAAATCAATTAAATCTCTCGACTCTACCGAGGAATCATTCCATCTGTCAGAATTAGCTAAAAGTTTTTCCGCAAAACTATCAATTTGATTTAAGCATGGGACAGGCGACCAACTGGGATAATCTGCTGCTCCCAATTCAATCCGTCCTTCCATAATTATCTCAAATTTAATCAGAGTTTCATCAACTATAATAGCAAATCTTACTCCGTACTGGTCAGCTTTAATTTCTCCGGGTAGGTTGAGATTATTTCGAGTGTTAAAAAGGGCATTATATTGATTTTCAGCTATTTTTTGGCGCAGTAATCGGTAGCCAGTACCAGTGGAACAGAGAAAATCTATATCCTTGCTTAATCTATATTCCCCATGATTTAAACTAACCAGAGTCCCACCGCCAAAATACGCGCCACACTCTAATAAAAAATTAGCCTTTAATTGATTAAGAACAATTAAAATTTTTTGATGAAATTCCCTCTCAAACATTTTTGCTCCTAACCATGAATGATAATATTCAGCTAACTGTTGCACAAATAAGGCTTCTGTATGGCTCAAGTTGCCTAAAACTCCCCGGTAATGCCACCCTCGTTCATATATTCTCAGCATTTCTAAAGGAGTAAGATTTTCTATATCTTCTCTTTGCCAACATAATTTTTCTAAAAACGGTAATTTCTCTGGAGTTTTAATTTGAGGTTTAATTAACATTGGGATATAAGTAGGTGAACAGGAAAATTTAAAGGTATGTAACAGTATGTAAATTTGTCTCAATGCGATATTCTGATTGAGTTTCAGCCATTTTACAAAACGCAATACCCCTCATTTTTATTTTGTTCACCTACTTACTGGAGTTGAGGATTTTGAACCAGGGAATAGGAAGAAAATTGAAGAAGGACTCAGGCTTCGCCTTGATAAATAATAATTATTTGTCATAAGTGTCAATTAAAGCAATATTGCAATTATACCCCATATATCTATTTATCAAAAACATCAATAAAATCCTAATAATAGGAAAGGATAGTAATTTATTGGTACATTTATCAGCAAAAATGTTATTATATAATAATAGTGAAACACTGATATTAAGATTCAATAGCTATCATGGTATATCCAAAATATTGGAAACAATTAGCTAAATCCATCAAGGAAAAATCAGGTTGGCGTTGTCAAAAATGTGGGCGTGTTTGCTTACGTCCCGGTGAGAAACCTCACACTACTAAACCCCGTGCATACGATCTACAAGTTCACCATTGGAATCGTGACCCCTCAGACAATAGACCCGAAAATCTAGTAGCTTTATGTCCAAAATGTCATCTTAGTTATCATCGCGGTGGTAAGGGTAATGTTTCTCTGGGGCAATTGTCGCTGTTTGATCTGTCGGGGTTTGAAAATTGTTAAGTTTTATTGGGGATTAGCTAGTAGGAACTTTAGAGCGATCGCGCAAAGTACCCGCCGTAACCGCCGTAGGCTATTGCCTGGAAAATCTACAAAAATTGCCCCTAGTAACGCGCTCACTTCCCTCAAGTTACACGAAATGGCACTTTCGTGTACAATGTTATCGCATTCATCGCGAAGTTGTTTTTTATCTCCACCACTGTGACATATTTTGGATCGCAGAAGCTGTAGCTTTTACTGCTTCTTGTTCGCCTTCTGAAATATTTATTTACATCGTGGACTATTTTACCCTTATCCCGGCTTGACTCCAACTCAATACCTAATTATGCAAATTAAACTTTCATCTGTTGTTGATATGCAAATTTCGGCTATTCTGTGAAAGCGATCGCATAATTCAATACTATTGCCAAAACCCTGAAACCCTATTGATATCGTTACGATTTTATTGGGTTTCAGACATATTTGGGAAAATTGGCAATAGTATTGGTAACTGGCATTGATTTCAAGGCTATGTTTGTGTAGCTTGTCAGATGTGGTCTTGTAAATTTTTTAGGGATTGGACGAATAACCTTGCAGCAAGAGAAAATTACCCTCAGTCAATTAGAAAATTTTCTGCTGAAGTCAGCCGATATTTTGCGGGGCAAGATGGATGCTTCGGATTTCAAGGAGTTTATCTTTGGGCTGTTGTTTATTAAGCGCTTATCGGATGAGTTTGATTGTAAGCGGGAGGAGATTAAGAAAACGACCTATGCTCATCTGGCTAATGAGCCTGAACTGTTGGCGGAGTTACTGGAAGATAAAACATCCTATGGCGAGACGTTTTTTATTCCGCCCCGCGCACGTTGGCATGAGGCTTGGGTGGATGAAGATGGTAATCAAGTGCCGCCACTGAAGCATCTCAAGCAAGATATTGGCAATATGCTGAATAAGGCGATCGCCGCGATTGAAGATGCGAATGATGCCTTGGTGGGGGTGCTGAAAAATAATATTGATTTCAATGTGACTAATGGCAAAACCAAGATTCCCGATCAGAAGTGGAAGGATTTGCTCGATCACTTTAATCAGCCTAAGTTTGTGCTGGTTAACGATAACTTTGAGTTTCCCGATTTGTTGGGGGCTGCCTATGAGTATCTGATTAAGTTTTTTGCGGATAGTGCGGGAAAAAAAGGGGGAGAGTTTTATACACCGTCGGAGGTGGTGCGTCTATTGGTGCAGTTGGTGAAGCCAGAGGCAGGAAATACGATTTACGATCCGACGGTGGGTGCGGGTGGTTTTTTGATTCAGTCTTATCAATATGTGGAGGAACAGGGACAAGACCCGAATAATTTGGCGATGTATGGGCAGGAGTCTAATGGTAAGGTGTGGTCGATCTGCAATATGAATATGATTTTGCATAACATCAGCCGTTTCACGATTGAGAATGGCGATACTTTGGAAGATCCGCTAATTCTGGATAACGGTCAGATTCGGAAATTCGATCGCGTATTGGCTAATCCTCCTTTTTCGCAGAACTACAGCCGCGCTAGTTTGAAGTTTGCTAATCGCTTTTGGGAGTTTTGTCCTGAGTCGGGCAAGAAAGCAGATTTGATGTTTGTGCAGCACATGATCGCTAGTCTGAAACCTGATGGTCACATGGCGACGGTTATGCCTCACGGGGTGTTATTTCGTGGGGGGAAAGAAAAGCTGATTCGGGAGGCGTTGATCGAGAATGATGTGATTGAGGCGATTATTAGTTTACCGTCAGGGTTGTTTTATGGAACGGGGATTCCTGCCTGTGTGCTGGTGGTGAATAAGAGTAAGCCCGATGAGTTTAGGGACAAGATTTTATTTGTGAATGCCGATCGCGAATATGCTGAAGGTAAGGCTCAGAATAAGTTACGTCCTGAAGATATTGAAAAAATTGATTTTGTGTTTACCCACAAGAAGGAATATCACAAATATAGCCGTTTGGTGAGTAAACAGGAGATTGTGGAGCAGCATGATTACAATCTGAATATTCGCCGCTATGTGGACAATACGCCCGAACCTGAACCCGAAGATGTGACGGCGCATTTGTTAGGTGGGATTCCTGAGCGTGAGATTGCAGCGCGATCGCCTGATTTTGCGAAGTTTAGGGTGCAGTCTGAGACGTTGTTTCAGCCGTTGCGTGAGAGTTATTTGGCTTTTGATTCAGAGATTACCGCGAAGTCTGCGATTAAGACGACTTTGGAAGCGGATGCAAATCTGCAAAGCACGATCGCCGATCACTATGCTGCCCTAGAAAGTTGGTGGGAAGTGGCGCGGGATGATTTTGCGATGTTGTCTAATGATCTGGGTGAAAGTAAGAAAATGCCAGAGGTGCGGCGGGAGTTGCTGACGGGTTTAAAAGAGAAGCTGATTGGTTTGGGTGTGTTGGATGAGTTTCAGTCAGCGGGGGTGTTTGTCAATTGGTGGCAACAGATTCGCTATGACTTGAAAACAATTATTAATACGGGTTGGCATCATACGCTAATTCCTGATGAGTATTTGATTGCGGAATTTTTTGATGCTGAGGTGAGGGCAATTGAGGATCTTGAGGGGCGCATCAGTGGGTTACAGGGTGAACTGAGTGAGGCGGTTGAGACGGCGCAGGAGGTGGCGAGTTATGAGCCAGATGAGGATGAGAAGGTAACAGCGGCTTCAATTAAGAAGGTGTTAAAGGCTTTGATGGATGATTTTAAGGGTGTTAAAGGTGATTCGGCGGCGCGGGAGTTGGCGATATATAAGGTGGAACTTGAGGCGATTACAACTCTTGAAAAGCAGATCAAGGATTTAAAGGATGAGGTAAAAGATAAACAATCGGAACTAGATTTAAAGTTACGGTTAAAGCGGCTTGGGGCTGATGAGTTTCAGGCGGAAACTTTGCAACTGATTGCCCAAGTGACAACGGACATGGCGGCGCTGAATCCTGACGATAGAAATGATAAGCGCAAGTTAGCGGCTTTGACTAAAGATAAATCAGTGTTAGAAGCTCGGTTGTTGCGGGTTGATGATTTGTTAGAGAAAATCGGCGGTCAATTAACAACAGAGGAAGCGAAGGTTTTGATTTTGCAGAAGCTCTATGATTGGGTGCGGGAGCAGTTAACTCGCTATTTGAATGGGGCAAAGCGATCGCTGATTGCAGTAGTTGAAAATCTTTGGGATAAGTATGCGGTTGCGAGTCAGGAGTTAGAGGCAGAGCGTGAGGAGACTTTGGCGGAGTTAAATGAATTTTTGAGTAAGTTGGGGTATTTAGCGTGACTAAAATAGATAGTTTTATCACTGCAAAGATACGTGATTTCTTTGAGTACACCATAGCAGGAGAATGGGGAAGTGAAGGAAATTCAGAAATTGATACTCCTGTTTTAAGATCTACTAATTTTACAAACAAAGGAAAAATTGATTATTCTGATCTTGCTTATAGAAAAATCGATTCAAGTTACCTATCCCGCAGATTAGTTAACAAAGAAACAATTCTTATAGAAAAATCTGGTGGTAGCCCTTCTCAGCCAGCAGGAAGAGTTGTTTATTGTGAAGAAGACTTTATCGGAAGTGCATCAAATTTTATAGAAATTGCAAAAATAAATAACCTTTATTGTGCAAAGTATATTTTTTTCTTGCTGCACTACTTATATCAAACTGGGCTTGTACTTAAATATCAACAGCAAACAACAGGAATAATTAACTTCAAACTTGAGCAGTATAAAGAAGAAGAAGTATTATTTGCTAGTGATAAAAAAGAACAGGAAAAAATTGCTGAGGTTTTGTCTACGATCGATCTCGCAATCGCCCAAACTGAAGCCATCATCGCCAAGCAGCAGCGCATCAAAACGGGACTAATACAGGACTTGCTCACCAAAGGCATTGATGAAAATGGCAATATCCGCAGTGAAGCCACTCATGAGTTTAAAGATTCTGCGATCGGGCGTATTCCTGTGGAGTGGAATGTTGAAACAATTGGAAAAATAGCCTCTTTACAACGTGGTCATGATATTAGAGAAGTTGAATTTATAGCTGGAGAATATCCAGTTATTGCATCATCTGGAGTTATTGGATTTCATAACATTAGTACATCAGACAGTCCTAATGTTGTTGTGGGAAGAAAAGGTTCTATAGGAAATGTCTATTATCTTGATGTAGACTTTTGGGCGCACGATACAAGCCTGTATGTAACTAATTTCTTTGGTAATAATGAAAAATATATTTATTATCTATTTTCATATTTAGAGCTTGAACGATTTGGAACTAAATCAGGCTCTCCCTCATTAAATCGTAATGATATACACCCTTTAAAAATTTCACTACCTAAACCATCAGAACAAAAGATTATTTCTAAAATACTGACGCAATTTGATGATTCAATATCAAATCTTAAAAGTGGGTTAGATAAACTTCAACATCAAAAAACTGGACTTATGCAAGACCTCCTAACAGGCAAAGTCCGCGTTACCAACCTCCTCAACCAAAAAGCAGCAGCAAACTAACATCTAAAAATTATCAGAACTAAACGTTGCAACATTTGTGGTAACAAGTGTTAGCATTAAACAAAATCAAACCTTGAGAGACAGCCATCATGCTACTCAACGTCAAAAAACGCGGTAACTCCCTCAGCGTCATTATTCCCAAAGAAATCGCCGCTAACCTGAATATTGACGACGGTGACAATATTTATTTGACCAAAACCCCCAACGGATACGAAATCACCGCCTTCGATCCAGACTTTGCTAAAAAAATGGAAATTGCAAGGCGCGGCATCAAAAAATATCGTAACGCCCTGATCGACCTCGCCAAATGACAGAACCATACTGGCTCAACGAAAAGGAAATCATCGCAATTCATGGCGAAATCCTTGCCGAATCAGGCGGAGTGCTTGGCATCCTCAACACAGGCGCACTAGACTCAACCCTCCACAAACCACAAAATCTCTACTATTACAGCGAGCAAACCGCAACCCTCTACCAACTCGCCGCCGCCTATGGCTATGGACTAATCAAAAATCATTGCTTTATTGATGGCAACAAACGCATCGCCCTCATCGCCGTCTATACCTTTCTCGCCCTAAATGGCATTGAATTAATCGCCTCAGAAATTGAAGCCGCCCGTTACTTTTGGCAACTCGCCGCCAGCCAGCAAAGCCAAGACATCGAAATGCAAAACCTCGCAGATTGGCTACAAATCCATAGCCAGCCATATCTCCCTAATAACTTTTCAGAAAATACCGATGCCTAATTAAACGGATGAAAATCGGATGTAAACGGATGAAAATCGGATGTAAACGGATGGAGCATCCGATTAAAGCTATAAAGTTATGAGCCAAGTTATAAGCAATTATGAGCCATTATGAGCCAACTTAAATAAAATGCAACCAGATAAAACGCCCCCAGCCATCAAAATCGATGAACGTAACCACGTCGAAAAGCCATTACTCGATCAATTAACAGGCTTGGGCTGGGAAGTGCGCGACCTTGATCGCACCCAAAAACCACAAGATAGCGATCGCGCCAGTTTTACCGAAGTTGTCATGTTGCCAATCTTGCGCCAACAACTGCAAATCATTAACCCTTGGCTCGAACCAGACCAGATCGAAGAAGTCATCAAACAACTAACTGCAAATTTTCCAAGCAATAATCTCCTCGAAAATAACCGCCATCTCTTCACCCTGCTCCAAGAAAATACCAGCATCTCCGAAAACCGCAAAACAGACGAAAAAAGCCCCACCGTCAAGTTTGTAGACTTTGCCAATACTGCCAATAACTCCTTTATCGCCATTTGCCAATTCAAGATCCGCATTCTCGGCACAGAAAACCACATCATTCCCGATATAGTCCTCTTTCTCAACGGTTTACCCGTCGTCGTCATCGAGTGCAAATCGCCAAAAGTACAGGATGCAATACCAGAGGCGATCGACCAACTCATGCGCTACAGCGAACAACGCGGCGCAAAAGGTGAAGGCAGCGCACCTCTATTTTTTTATAACCAATTCATCATCGCCACCTGTCGCACCGAAGCAAAATTTGGCACAATTACCACACATAACCAAAAATACTTTTATCGCTGGGCTGACCCCTTCCCTCGCACCCTCGAAGACCTCGATCATGGAGCCAGTAGCCCCAACGATCAACAGCGTCTCGTCGCAGGAATGCTAGACCAAAATAATCTGCTCGAAATCATCCGTAACTTCACCCTCTTCTCCGTCAATGACAAAGGTGAAACCATCAAAATCGTGGGGCGTTATCAACAATTTCGCGCCGTCAAAAAAGCAATCAACCGACTCCTAGAAGGCAAAACCCCACGAGAACGTAGCGGCATCATCTGGCACACCCAAGGCTCAGGCAAATCCCTCACCATGATGCTTATGGTGCGAGCCATGTACCGTCATCCCAACCTCTGCCAATGGAAAGTTATTTTTATCACCGATCGCACCCAACTAGAGCAGCAACTAGCCGAAACAGGTCAAAATGTCGGCTTCACCGTCAAACCCGCCGATAGCATTGCCGCACTCAAAGAACTATTACGAAGTGACTCCTCCGACCTAGTAATGGCAATGATCCATAAATTTCAAGAGCGTGACTTTGCCGAAACCTTTCCCGAACTCAACACCAGCACCAATATTCTCGTAATGACCGATGAGGCGCACCGTTCGCAATACAGTTTACTCGAAGCCAATCTCGACAAAGCTATCCCCTACGCCACTCGCATCGGCTACACAGGCACACCCATAGATAAAACTGAGCGCGTCTTTGGTGACTATATCGACAAATACACTATGCGCCAAGCCATTAGCGATAAAGTCACCCTCGAAATTGTCTACGAAGGTCGTACCCATAACGCTGAAGTCCTAGACCAGTCGGCAATGGATAGCGCTTTTGAGGATGTTTTTAGTGAATATAACCGTGCTGAACGTCTCGATATTTTAGGCTACGGCTCCCGTGATGCTTACCTCGAAGCCGAATCAACGATCGCCGCCAAAGCCAAGGATATCGTTAACCACTATTTGCCATCCATTTTCACCAATGGCTACAAAGCTCAAGTAGTTGCCACATCTCGCGAAGCTGCCGTCCGCTATAAAAGCCATATTGATATAGCTCTAGTCGAAGCGATCGCCCAACTAGAAATATCTAACCCCCATAACATCCAGATCGATCGTCTCAAAAAGCTCAAAACTGATGTAGTTATCTCACCCAGACAAAACGACTTACCCCACCTAAAACCCTATACAAACGACCCAAAGACCAAGATTGCCAGCTTTAAACTACCCTTTGATAGCGAAGATAACGGCATTACAGGCGATATCGGCATACTCATCGTCAACAATATGCTCCTGACTGGCTTCGATGCTCCTGTCGAACAGGTCATGTATCTCGATAAAGTCATCCAAGCCCATAGTCTGCTTCAAGCGATCGCTCGTGTTAACCGCGTTAGTGGGGCTGATAAGGACAAAGGTTTTGTTGTTGATTATGTCGGTGTGGGGCATCACCTCAAGAAAGCCCTCGATAGCTATGACGAACGCGAACAGAAGGAAGTCGAAGACACCCTTAGTTTTCCTGAAGCAGAAATTCGCCAGTTAGAGACAGACCATCGGACGATCATGGAAATGCTTAACGAAAATGGACTAACTGACCTAACTGATACGGATGCCTTTTTCGATCTCTTCTACGACGAAGATATTCGCTTTAAATATATTCTTGCCTTCAAGCAATTTACTCGCAGCCTTAACCTAGTTTTTCCTGCTAAAGAAGCCCTTACGTTTATGTCTGACCATCAGGCACTAACCAACATCAACATCCAAGCAGAGCGACACTTTTACGATCCTCGCCTCAGTATGAAAGGCATTCCTGCCAAACTGCGAGCAATTACCGATGCTTACCTAGTTTCCACAGGCATCGATCTCAAAATTAAACCAATCTCAATCCTAGATGAGGACTTTGAAAAGGAAGTAAATCAGAGAACGCGCACCAAAACCAAAGCCGCCGCAATTGAACACGCACTCCGTCACCACATTGATATTGATTTAGATGATGACCCCGATTTGCAAGCATCCTTTGCCGCAGCCCTT
>NZ_CP043058.1:0-53423 GCF_008121535.1 Dolichospermum sp. UHCC 0315A | reverse complement strand
TGAAACCATCTGCTAACCAACTACCATCAGAGCGGGTGATAGTATCAGGTCCTGTAATTGTTACACCAGTTGCACTCTTTTCTGTTGTCAAAGTTTGATCAAGAGAAGACTCATCAACAATCGTATTCAGATTGTCTTCATCAGGTAGATTACGACGTAGGGTGATTTTATTGTCAGTGACTTCATCAATGGTAAATGTTCCATTATTAGAATTACTGCCGCTAATTGTTAAGGTCTGACCAGGCAAGAATCCATCATCAAGCCAACTGCCAGCATTTCGGGAAATAGTATCGCTACTTTGAATTGATACTCTATTTTCCCCTGTCTTGCTCGTAAAGACATTTCCTTCAACTAGGGTCAATAAATCACCATTTATTGCTGCTATTTCATAATTTCCATCATTTTCGTTATCCTCAGTACCAGATATGGTAATGATCTGACCGACTTCAAAGCCATCATTGCTCCAGTCACCAGCACTACGCTGAATCATATCAGATCCGACAACTTCCACATTGGAACTACTACCACTGATGGCTAACTCTGAATCGTCGGCTAGAGTAATTATATTCCCATCAATTGAGGCAATCTCGTAGCTACCATCATTATCTCCATCATTATCATCAGTACCGGATATGGTAATTATCTGACCTTCAACAAAGTTATCTGTATTCCAATTTCCTGAACGAGTTATGGTATCAGGAGCATTATCATTCTTGGTAAAAGTTAAATCACCAGTAAAAACAACGGGAATAAACGTTAAACTAGGATTTCCTTGCAAAGAGACATCTTGAAAATCTAGGGAAGGATTACCTGTAAGGGCAACATCATTAAACGTGAGCGTAGGATTTCCAGAAAGCTCTTTTTCGTTACCGATAAAGGCTTTAGTGACGTTCTCTACGGTGGTTAAACCTACGGACGCTCCGATACCAACAGTACCGCCACCAGAAATAGGATCAAGAGGCTTGAAGATGTTAACTCCACCAAGGGTGAAGTTATAGACACGGGGATCACTTGTGGATCGAATGACTAAATCTTCTTGTGCCGTAATCTTCGCCGTATCTTCGATAAAAGCTTGGGAAGTGGTGTTTAAGTTAATTAGGGAAGCGGCACCAAAAACTCCCAGTTTCTCTGACTTGCCATTAGAAGAAGTTACGGTAATTGAACGCTCTTCAGTATCAGAAGTAACTACAATGCTGCCAGTTGTAGCCTTAACTTCTGCTCCATCTCCAATGGTAGCGATAGCAGAATTATCAATATTGTAAAGGGTGAACGCACCACCAATTCCGGACTTAGGCTGAGAGGGTTCATTAAGCTTATATTTTTCATTAACCCCCGCCTTCTGAGCGGCAGAGTTAATAGGTGAAGCAAACCGACCAAGTAAAAACTTATCAACGAAACTATAACTGAACTTAGATGAACCGCCAACAAGGTTCATCACATTCATTTCTGTCCGGCCAAACACCTCGATATTTCCAGTTTTGGAAGTAACGTTGGCATTATCAGCGATTTCGGCACGAGCAGTATTGGTAAAGTTCATGAGTTCTACCGCACCCGCTAGACCAAACTTACTACCTGCACTACCATTTTTCACAAAACTGGTAAAAATAGTATCTATTCCTGGGGTGCCTTCATCAAAATAAGCAGCTTTTAAAAAGGAGATGACCTCATCTACTGAGTCAAAGTCAAAGGCGAGTAATTCTGCCAGAGTATTGAGAGAACTTTCCCAAGGGAAGGGAATTTCGATTTGGGCATCTACGGTAATATCCCCTTCTGCTGTTACGGTCGCACTTTCCCCAATATAAGCGTGAACATCATTACTATAATCCCCCACAATAACAGCACCACCAATAGAAGCTCCATCAGATGTGGTATTAGCTGTCGCAGAAACATTCATACTATCTGACAGACTAGCTGTCACTTCTACCGTTCCTGCTGCTGTTATTTGTGCATTTTCTGCGATGTAAGCTTTGACAACTTGTTCTGTATCAGCAATTGTAATCGCTCCACCGAGATTAAGTTTGCCACTTTTGAGGGTAGGGAATAACTTACCGAGAACTTTCTCTCCAATAAATCCGGCAACGCCTTTAACACCCGCACTTTCTAGAGCCTTTTTCCCTGAATCTTTAAAGAAGCTATTAAACTGTTGGGAAAGTTGCTGGGTAAATCCGAGATTTTGAGTGTTGCCTAAGTTTGCAGCGTCAGTTACGGTTAAGTTCCCATCGGTTTCAGCTGTAGCTGTGACCTGAATAGTGCCTGTACTGTCCGTTGTTATTGCTGTACCATCAATATGGGCTTCAGTTATGGTATCAACTAAATTCAGCCCTACTGTTATGCTCGCACCACTTTGTCCCGCATTCGAGACAGAAGATGCTACAGCCACATCAATACCAGATTCAGAGGAGACATTAATGCCCTTTGCTGTAATGGTAGTATCCGCACCAGTAAAAGCCTTAGTTTCTGAAGTAGTAATAGCTCCCGCAAAAGTTAAATTAACGGGAGTATTTTTAGCAGTAGCAGTTGATGTTGCAGTGACTAAATTTGAAGTAGTGGAAAGTACCTGTACTTGATTAGAGGCTGTGATCGTGGTATTGCCTTCCACAGAAGCGATCGCCGTTGCTGTGGATTCAGCATAAGCTGCGGCTACATTAAATATCTTCTTGATGCCCAAAGCTGGACCTAGAGGAGTTGCTCGACCGTCTGCGTTGGCTTTAATTTCAACGCTCCCTGTGGTTGCTGTAATCTTTGAGTTACCTTTTATTTGGGTTGTTGCCGTTGTATTCGCGATGGATACAAAGGCTGAACCACCAAACGGAAACAGTGATGTAAGGAATGTATTGGCTATAGCTTCTGTACCAGGTAAAACAGATGTGCCAAAGACTCGGATAACGCCAAAAGTCGTTTCGTTTTCTGTAAATTCTTCTCCATCTTCTAGAGTGATGGTATCACCAGAAATACTGGCTACTTTGTAAATATTGTCATTATTTTGAGAATCAACAATAGTTATAGTTGGAATAAAAGTTCCCAATCGGCTTATAAAACCATCCAATAACCAGTTTCCACTTCCACCAGTTCTCTTAATTGTGGCAGGACTAGCCCCGTTATCTTTTAATTCAAGGGTCATATTTCCAGAATCAGACATCTCTATTTCAAGAGGGGGAACTAGCGTCGTATCGGCATTAGCATCGATAATGACACTGGTACCCACAATGGTCGAACTATCCACCGCAATTTCAGCTATAGCGTCTTTCTTGAAACCGAACACCCCGAACCGCTCAGAAGCTGCCGCATTGAGTTCAATCAATCCTCCTCTTATTTCGGCAGATGATAGATTAATAGATGATCCAGGACTGGGGTTATCATCAAGTCGGACGATACTATAGGCATCAACATCAAGTTTGATTGCTCCGGCTAAGAAGGTACTCTTATCTTGGACTTGTGCAAGGAGTTTAGAGCCACTTTTTAGGTTAATATCTTGTCCAGTAAAGCTTATTCTGCCTGAGTTACCTGTGGAAGAACTACTGCTTATATTTACCCCAGATTCTATCTTGCGGGTAGAGATAGTAACACCTGAGTTGACTGTGATGGTCTCCGCATCGACAGTTAAATTACCACCGCCCAAGAGGGTATTGCCCGCAAATATAACTGTGTCATCTCCTAACAAGAGATCGTCGATAAAATCGCCCAGTATGGGAATACCTGATGTTATATCGCTGCCTGCCACGGTAATATTAGCTGTTACACCATGACCGAGATCATTGAAAGTTAATGTATCGTCACCTTCATCAAGAAAGATAGTTATAGAGGTGGCATCCTTGGCAAAAGTATTTCCTATTATCTCTCTGTCATCTTTTTTGATAGTGAAGTTATTTCCACTGATATGCAAGAGATTAGAATCAGTCAAGTCCTGTGCAATTACTAAGTTATCGTTATTGCTGGAGCCAAATATTTCAATAACCCCCATTGCAAGGGCAAAATCATATTTTTCCAAAACTACTGTGTCAAAGGGATTTGATGACTCAATTGCTCCGGACTGAAACTCTAAAACCCAATCTCCCCCTGCACCAGTTAAATCATTTGAAGCGGCAACATCTGTACCAGTCAGTTGGGCAATTTGATTAACAAAAGATTCACCAAGTGTTCCGTCGGCAATATTACAACCATAAAAAAGAATATCCCCCTGTTCGGTGAGAGCATTCCCCCAACCCATTAATTGATCATAGTAGCTCTCTAAATTTCCAGTATTGAGATTTGTATTACCCAGTTGTGTGCTACCTGCATCACCATGAGAAAAAATATGGATTGTATTAATATTCGTGTAATTATTTAATATTTCGCCTATTTGCTCTACTCCATTGCGATCGCTCTCTAGTACAACAACTCCTACAGATGAGTCTAGATTCGATAAAATTTGTCCATAGTTTTGAACTGATGAATCAACAAAAACCAATGTGTCTAAGCCGTAGCTCGGTAAAACACTGGGTGGATGTTTATGAAACAAGGGATCTGCTAATTCTTCTAGACTTGACGAGTTTAGAGGGTTGGATGTATCGAGGTTGTGGGGATTGATATCATTGAGACTCATTTTTACTTAGTCCTTTGTTAATAATTGGGGGAATGATTGGTGTAGGAAATACGTGAACAGTAAATTTGAATAAAAGATTACGACATATGTACTGAGAAAACCTATCAAATAGGGTGTATGGCCTTCAGCTATTTCAACCAGACTACTAATGACTATAGCTATACTGCAAACGGTTCATAGTTTAACCAAATATAGAACCCCTCTCCAAACCTCTCCCCGCAACGGGGAGAGGCTTTGAACTTGTTCTTTGTATTGTAAAAAAGTCCAGATTTTAGCCGTTTTTAGTATACTTACAGCACTTCCGGCTGTTATGAGATACAGTTTTTATCGTCAAACCATTAGGGGGCGGGGAAACCCAGCCATCGATTGTGTTTAATTAGAGCGAGAACCGCCGTAAATAAGCTAAGTCATTGTCATTAGATTACCATACTTGTTGTGGCTCGCAATTATAAATACTCCGGCTTGCAAACAAGACATTTTCCGGCTCACATTATTTGCAACTGAAATGTTGGTTCGGCTCAAATTATCTGCAACTAGGCTCAGATTATTTGCAACCAGTTTGCAATCATTACTCCCCGGCTCACATTAATTGCAAATAAGCTAGAAGTTATTAGCTGCAATAACTGGGGACAATGCGATCCAATAGGTGCATTTTGGCAATCCAAAATTTCTGTTGCGAGTTTTAGTTGATCATTTGATAGAACTAGGGAGGTAAGATGTCCATTTTACCCTCAATTCTCTTTTAAGACTCACAACGGAAAGAATGTTCTGTAACCAGTTTTCTGGTGCGAGTTCAGTTGCAATTAATGTGAGTCGATATTTATAATTGCAAGCCCATTTGCATTTAATTTGAGCCAGAATACAATCTTAATTGCAATTAATGTGAGTCAGAAATTTTCTTGTTTGCGAGCCGGAGGGTTTATGATTGCAAGCCGCAACACATACTGACCATGCATATTCTTACAATGTGAATTTTTATATTGATACAATCTGTATGATTAGTGTCACGAAGTTTTCGCTACGATGGAATGGAGAGAATAAAGTGTAAAGAGGCGAAAATGGAAAAAAGCCAGAAATATACCTGTAGCTGGATTAAACGCCTAAAAAAGACTAGGAATCTTAATTTAGCAAAGGTATTGAATATTGGCTAGTATTCTAGTTAGACGATTATTTATGAATGGGGAATGAAGTATGGGAGAAGCTAAACGCAGAAAACAGCTTTTGGGTGATGTCTACGGTTCGCAGGTTAATTTAGAAAAATGCCCTCTTCCTGCGGAAATTAGCCTTGGATATGTGAGCGATGAGGCATTGTCAAGCACCACAGCCCAGATGCATAGGATGCCAAGTGATTTTAAATCCACTTTCTTCACCTCTTTGCTCAAGGCTAAAAGCACTGAACAGCCGGGAATTGTTTTTGCTGAATCTCTAAAGTTTTCTGGTGGTGTTGGTGTCGAAATTACATTTAGGAATGACATAGAAACTTTTGTTAAGTCCAGGTGTAATAAATCTTCTCAAGCCTTACAACTAATACAAAAGCTCCGAAGTATAAACTACAAAACTAGCAGAGTGATAGCTCTTCTTGCTGGCTCTCATACCCCCACACTCGCTATCAATGTCTATTCTCTCCCCCAAATTGAAACACTACTTAAGTGCTTCAATGAAGATATCCCCATCAAACTATAGCAACTCAAAAGAAAAGATTTTTGAGCAAAAGCTTTTACCGCAACGGGGTCATCACAGCTTGTATAAACAGATGTAGCAAAAATAAAAGTTAGAAATCAAACTAATGTTAGGTTGCATCGGTGCAAAAGTTCTGTATGATCTTGCTAATACGTAAATAAAATGAGTAATGGAGGTGAAGAGATAACAACCGCAAAAACGGCAAAAGGACAAAACGATACTAAGTAGTAAACGCTTTGTCCCATCATAGAATTGCCGATTTTAACTTTGCTCCATCTATTAGAGCGGGGTTAATTTTACAGAAACCGTATCAGAGCGGGGTTAATTTCAAAGAAACCGAAGAAGTGGCATGAAGTTTAGGACGCTTTACCCACCAATTGGCTTTCTTGAGATTAAATTTTGCTGCACCCCCAAAAGAGGGGGAACAGGGGGAACCGTTCCTCTATATTATATTGATTGCTGTAACATGAACAGCCTTCCAACTGGAATATTTTGGGAAAATAAATAATCTGACTGAGGATGTCCCCACCAAGATTACTGCTTGAGACAGGGTATATAGTGTGGAAAGTGATGAACAGTAAGAGTTTTAGCAGTTTAGCCAACCTCCTAGCCCTTACTGTTCACAGGATCTAAAAAAAAAGATAGGGTGAGAAGTGCAGGGAAACAAAGAGAAATTATTAAATGAGTTTCTTTCTTGTCTCCCCATCTCCCCAACAACAACTGACCAAACCCCTGATTTTTAGATAACCTGTGTAAGTCCCAAGATTCTTTATTTTTCGCCAAAAAATAAACAAACCCAGAAAGAAGCAGCAGCAAATCTCATAAATATGTAAGAGCAGCATGAATAACCCCCTCTGATACCCAGAAAAACCAAGTATCAAGAGGAATCTACCGTGTTAAATAACAAAGACCTAACATCAGTTAATCAATCTCCTGTTCCACAACATCCAGAACAGCAAGCAAACAGCCAAACATCAGCTTCTCAAAATCATCTAGAGCAGCAAGCAAACAGCCAGTCTCCGGTTCACCTCCCCAACAACCTTACAGAAGCCGAATATCACGAACTAGCAATTAGCAGCGCCATCCATCCAGAACTGATAGAGCGAAACTTCATCCACATTGCCGGCGATACAGTTCTCAACTACCTGTTCATCTCCAACGCCATCCCTCGCTTAAACACAGGTAGAGTAACCAGCCCCTTCCTCAAACTGTACCAATACGCCACAGAGGGGGGGATATGGATTAGTGGACTAGACCCCTTAAATAACTGGCAATCAATGGAGTGGGGACGATTCAAACCCACCCAAGGGCGTATTGACAAAAATGGCAAAATAGTTAAATACGAATCACCACCAAAAACACCCAACCGTGTCACCTACTTTGATGTTCCCGACTGCATTTGGGATAACGTTGCAGCACGTTACAATATCAAACGAGATTATTCTCCCCCAGCACAGCGTTTACAAGACCAATTAAATCCCCTCTCGTTTTGGGAAACTCCCGTCTTGTTTTGGGCATTGGTACTGTTGCTATGGAGTAATAACAAACAACAAACAGAAATAGCAGAAACTCCATTCTCATTGTGGAAATGGTTAGTAATGCTATTAAGCAAGAAAAAACAACAAACAGAGACAGTAGCAACTCCACTCTCATTTGGAGAATGGGTACTGCTGCTATTGAGCAATAACCAACAACAAACAGAGATAGCAGAAACTCCACTCTCATTTTGGAAGTGGGTCGTGCGGCTATTGAGCAATAACCAACAACAAACAGAAATAGTCGAAACTCCCCTTTCATTTTGGGAATGGGTAATGATGCACCCAGAAATCCCGATTATTCTGTGTGAAGGTGAGAAAAAAGCAGCTTCCTTATTAAGTCAAGGATTTGTAGCGATCGCACTCCCTGGTATTTGGAGCGGACGGATTGGCAAAAAAGACTTTGACGAACGGTTACACCCCGACATCATGCCCCTTGCCCAACCAGGGCGTAAATTCATTATTCTCTTCGACTACGAAACCAAATCCAAAACCCGTTGGTCAATATTCCAAGCCACCTTGCGTACAGGCAAAACCATTGAAGCTGTAGGTTGTACCTGTGAAGTCGCACTGCTACCAGGTCCCGAAAAAGGCGTAGATGATTTTATTGTCGAACGCAGTAAATTAATCGAAAGTGGACAAACAGTTAAATACAGTCAATTCATTGAGCAGAATCGAACTAATACCCCCAATCAAGCAATTAATCAGACTTTACTGATTGAAGGCAATCAATTAGACAATGATGGTCAAATAGTAGAATGTCCTCATGTACTTAATCAGTTTTTACCAGTTCAAGAAAATCAGCTAACTGATAACTATCAAGCCATAAAGTGTCATCAAACAGCTAATCAAAACTCACTAGTTGACAACAATAAACTTACCAACGATGGTCAATTTACAGAACAGCATGAAGTAATTAATCAAAATTCATCAGTTCAAATTACTCAAATAAACGCCTTACTAACCATCATAATTGATGACGCAGTTAGTTTAAAACAATACCAACGCTTATTCCACACTAGGCATCGAGGACTAAGCAGCAAATACAAACCAGATATTCGGGTCAACGTCAAATTCCTGTCATCAGCTGAAAAACTTCCCAAATCCGGGCTGGTAGTATTGTCCAGCGACATGGGGACAAACAAAACCGGACGCATGGCTCAATGGCGGGAAGCAAATCCTGATGTCAAATTCCTCAACACCGGACATCGGGTTAACCTACTGAAAAACTTAGCAACCCGTCTTAAAACAGATATGTACTCTGATTTAAGTTATGCAGGTTTAGCCAAAGCACAAGCTCTCAGCATCACGATTGACAGCTTACATAAGCTTAACACCCAAATGCTTAACTACGGCTGTGTGTTTATTGATGAAGCTTGCCAATACTTAACTCACCTACTGCACAGTAAAACCTGTAAAGAATATCGAGCGCAAATACTGGAAGTGTTGGAATATATCGTTTATAACGCCCCGCTAGTAATCATCGCTGATGCCCACATGGACGACATCACAGTAGAATTCTTCCGCGCCATGCGTCCACCAGAGGAAAAACCCTTTATTCTCAAAAACGATTGGAGAAATGGCGATCGCTTAATTTATTGGTATGAAGGCAATAACTCCTCAGCCATAGTTGCCCAGATTTCCGCCGCGCTGATGAACAAACAGAAAATCATGGTAGCTTCTGACTCCAAGCGTTTCATTAAGAAATTAGAACAATCCCTTACCATGAAAGTACGGATAGAAGAGGCAGGGAGCAGGGAGCAGGTAGCAGGGGAGCAGGGGAGCAGGGGAGCAGAGGGACTGGATACCTTTACGGTAGTTAAAGATGGCGCAACTCAAACTTTGTCACAGGTAAATTCAGCATTATCTGCAACAGATAAAAATGAAAATTCTCAAATATTACAGGTAAATTCCACATCATCAAATCATTCCCCCACACCCGATACCCAACACCATTCAGACTTAGAAGTGAACGCTCAGTCAAACACTAACGCTCACAAAAGCACCACATCCAGACTGAGATTATGGTCTATTCACTCAGACAACTCAGGTAGCGAAGAAAACGTAGCCTTCATCAAAGATATTACCAACGCCGTCAAAGATGTTGATGCCCTGTTAACCTCCCCCAGTCTCGGTACAGGAGTAGACATCAACGAATATCACTTTGACGTAGTATATGGCATCTTTCACGCCAAATCCCAAACCGCTACCGAATGCGCCCAACAACTATACCGCTATCGTCCCCACGTCCCCATTCATGTATGGGTTGCCCCCCGTCCTCCCTTTGGTTATCAGGAAACCAACGCCCAGAAAATCAAAGAACGAATCCTGCAAACCAACGAAGTTACGGCTTTCCTCATCCGCATTGACAAGGAAACTGGACGCAGAGGCGTAGAAAAAGATTGGGCATTAGATACTTATTGTCAAATTCTTGCTGCCCGTAACCGCTCTATCAACAATCTGCGGACTGATTTACAAGATCTATTAACAGAAATGGGGAATAAAATCATCTCCATGGGTGGTGATGAAGATACATTTGCCCTAGACCAGATGAAAAAAGCTGCTGCGGCTTTAGATACGGCTTATTACTCAGCAGTAACCAGAGCCAAGAATATCTCCCCGACTGAATATCGTCAGCGTCAAAATAAAGATTACCTTAAACCTGAAGAAGTGTTTGAATGTGAGAAATTCCGCCTTCAAGATACTTATGGTATTGAAGTAACAGAATCACTAGTAGAAAAAGATGCTGGTGGTAAATTAAGTCGAGCCATTTCCGCATTTGAGGCCATCCTCAAAGAACCAGATGGGACAATTTTTGACACTAATAGCAATAGACAATACCCAGCCCCACCAACAATTGTGGCAGAGAAAGACCGCCAAGAGCGAGAACATCTGCCTTTATGTATGGACTGGGGTAATTATTCAGCTAAATGGTTAGCCAGGTTTAATTTAGGACTGCATCACATTTTAAAACGGTTAGTAGCAGGAGAGGAAGTTACTGCTCGTGATCCTGATTTATTGAGAATGGTAGCACTTGCTAAAGAATACGGGGTGTATATAAAAACGATTTTGGGCTTTACAGTTCCAGATAAATGTCAACCCATCTGGTTGTTGGGGACTTTATTAGACCAACTGGGATTAAAGTTGGATGACCGCAAGGAGGGTCCACGTGGGAAACAGGTAAAACTTTTCTTCCTTTCTCCAGGGGAATTGGATTTTGCCCTCCAGGTAATTGCTCACAGAGAGCATAAGCGGAACATGAAGCAGGAAAGGGCGCAGCAAGCTCAGGAATCACAACGACATTATCAGGCTGGAATGCAGTCTAGATATGGGGTTGCGCCTCCACCTAACCCCGTATCCACTCCCCCCCCTAATGGTATAGGGAAACCTCTAGGGGAGGGGGTGAATACTACGGTAGATCTAGTCGATTTTGCAGCTTGTTCTAGAGATGGTAATAACCCTTCTTTAGTTAATGGTGCTGATGGAGTCGATTTTAGGCAGTTTCAACCCGATGATGGCGATAACACTTCCTTGGTTAATTGTGTTGAGTTACTGAGAGCGAGTTTGAAAAAGGGTGTGGAGGCGATAAAGTCGGTTCTTCGTTCCTGGAGTGAGGATAGAAGATGGGGGGCTGTGTTGTTGCTGGAGGATATTGCTGCTCAAGAATTGCGATCGCTGGAACAGTTGATGCCACAATTTTATGATTGGTTGAGCGAGTCGGTTTTACCAATGGATTGTTAGTGTAATGGATAGGGAATGGATCTGTATTGGAGCTATTTTGGATCTTAATTGGCACATTTTTTTTGATGAAACTGTTTCATTGAAAATGTGAATATGATTGATTCAACTTGGGATTTTTTTTGTTGAACTTGTAAATGCTCATGGGAGAAGTTGAATTTTTCTCAGCATGATTTTCAAAGAGTGAAACGAGAAAGTGAACAAAGTAAATCAGTTAGTAGTGCAGTAGTAGAAGTATCTACACCAGAAATGGCAAACCCGAAACCCTTGGTTTTTTTGCTGGTTTGGCTGCTGTCTTTTTAGTAGAGAGATGCACATTGCGACATAGCTTGCTACTCGCCAAACGTTGTTTTTGGGCGGCTCGAATCAACAATTTGAGTGGCATTCAATTGGCATTCAATTGGCGTTGGATTGGCATTTTTTGACTATTATTTTGTCAATAAACCTTTTTATTGACAGGTTAAATATATACTAAATGTACTTAATAATGTAATATTGGCGTAAGTATGGCGTAGTATTGGCATTGAAGTGGCGTTGAGTTGGCACTGATTTGGCATTGAAGTGGCATTGAAGTGGCGTTGAAATGGCACATTTTTTTAATGAAACTGTTTCATTAAAAATGTGAGTATGATTGATTCAACTTGAGATTTTTTTGTTGAACTTGTAAATGCTCGTGAGAAAAGTTGAAATTTTATGACGATGATTTTTACTGGTCAGATAATAACGTGATTAAAGAAATAAAATTATCTTCTCAGTAGTGCAGTGGTACAAAGAAGCATCTACATTAAAACAACAAACCATACTAAGGGACTTACTCGCAAAATTAGAAAAGCAATTTACAGAAACTACCAAATTAGATGGGATGATTTGGGAGAATATGCTGGGATATCATATAAATACTTGGTATATCATATAAATATATGATGGGTTTTTCCTAAAATTACCCAAATCTTGAAATTGTGCAAGAGGTACTTGCACAAATATTAGAAAATTATTGACACTATTTTCATCACAATGACCGAAATTACAGCTAACTATGATGAAACCTGGAAAGAAGCAACCTTGAGATTATTTTGATTCATTTCTCGCCTTCTTTTATCCAGAAATCTATCAACAAATAGATTGGACTAAAACCCCCATTTCTCTAGATAAAGAATTAGAACAGATTACCGCATCTGCCGACAGTAAAACCCGCCACGCTGATAAATTATTTAAAGTGTGGTTATTAGATAATCAAGAGGTTTGGATATTAATTCATGTAGAAGTACAAAGTCAATATGATAAAGAATTTTCCCAAAGAATGTTTATCTACAACTATCGTTCTTTTGATTTATATCAAAAACCAGTGATTAGTTTAGCCATACTAGGAGATGGAACTAAAAGTTGGCGACCTAGTTCTTACCAGTATGGTTTAGGAAGTAGTCAATTAATCTTTAATTTTTCTATCGTCAAGCTTCTAGATTATCAATGGGAGGAGTTAGAGCAAAGTAATAATATTTTTGCTATAGTGGTAATGGCACATTTAAAGACTAAAGCCACTAATAGCAATTTGTCAGCTAGGGAACAGTGGAAATGGAACTTAGCTAGATTACTTTATGAAAGAGGTTATAACCGTAAAGAAATTGTTGATTTGTATAAGGTCATTGATTTAATGATGGCTTTATCTGAAGACTTGCAATTAAGTTTTGAAGAAAAATTAGCTAATTATCAAGAGGAACGAAAAATGCCATTATTAACTAACATTGAAAGACGGACTATAGAAAAAACTCGGAAACAAGATATTATCAAACTTGTACAAGTGCGGTTTGGTGATATTCCCGAAAATTTGATTGCCAGCATTAATCAAATTGATAAGACATCTTTTTTAGAACAACTTCTAATATCAACAATTAGCATTAGTTCTTTAGAAGAATTTGCACAGCTTGTTCACTCTAATTTACCAGAATCAGATTAATAAATGTAAGTTGGGTTAAGCAACAGCCCAACCGAATAACAGCATTGATAAGGTTGATTGAATTTGTGCAACAGGTTGTTGCCTAAATTCTTTGGGGTGATAATATCCGCATTTTAGATACTGCTGTGGATGATTTTGTTAAGCATCCCCAAACAGTCCATCCAAATCCTGAGATGAAGCCTTACCTTGGATCAAAGTAGAAGGACGCTGCTTTTCTTGTTCTTCTACCAACGTATCTGACTCTACATTTGTCATACCATTGTGGGTATTAGTATTAGCTGAACTCATTACTGGAGCCACAGACGTAACATAATTTGGCAGTACAAACTGTGGTTGTTCCACACCCAAAGCCAAGCGCAGATTACTGCCATGTTTATTTAAAACATCCTGTGATTCCCAACAAGCAAACCGCAATTGTTCCGGTGTATATTCCCCACTGTGATATCGAGCCAAAGGTAACAAAGCTGCTACCAAAATATCCGACACCTTGCGATTGACCTCTTCCTTTGAGAGAGAATTCAAATAATCAACCACTTCTGCCATTGGTTCGCCTTCATAAGGCTGAAGACGCAAACTTAAACTCTTCCGTTTTTTCCTGATTTTATTCATTGACCCTTGCTTCCTCCCTCCTTTTTATCGGGACTAAAAACAGACGATTAATCAAAATCAAAAACAGCTAACTATTTCCTTTGTCCAGCAAATAATCAAACATCCCAAAGCAGTCAATGAGCCTTTGAGACAGACATTGCTCACCATCTATCGCTTTATCTAAATCAAAAGTTTTTTTCACAATCTCAGCAATACCAGCCCCCCAAATCATCGGCGTGAAATTTTTGCTCTGATTGCGCCGTTCATAACTGCTACCTCTCACCTTTTTTTGTGAACCCCAACTAGACCCAGACTCATAAGAAGTAGTAACTTCACAGTTGAAATAAATCTCCAATTCCGGCTCCAAATGGTAAGCAGCACCACCGCCAATAATCACCTCATCCAATTTTGTCGGCAGCAGTCGATTTAACCACCGCTCTAACTTATCCCCATATTCAGCCGTCGCTCGCTCAATTGCTTGAGCAATATCTCGAATTTCCCTAGTTCTTAAATTCGTGTCTTTAGCACTAGCTAATGGGCGCATCTAAGGCTTGGGGGATGCGGAAAAAACAGGAGAAAACAGGTCATCAAAGCGACCATTAACCCAAGCCAATCGTAGATGTAACAAATGGTTAAAACCAGGTTCGCTCCAACGCATACCAACACCTTTAAACCGTTGCTGAATTAACCACTTACAAGCACTTTCCACCATACCGCTACCTAAAGGTAAACCTAGTTCCTTATAACGCTGATAGTTGATATGTGACTGATGTGTAAAAAGATAATTATGAACATTGGTTAAAGTTCTCAGGACATCAGATGATAATCCGCGAAGTTGAATAGTTTCAGCTAATTTGGCAATCACTTGCGCTTCGAGACCATGACGCAGTTGATGCCGCAAATACTTAAACCATTGATTAGCTTTAGTAGTTCGACCATCATAAGCTGCCGATGCTGCCTTCCACAGATTTTGTGCGGCATGATAAAAGTCTAAGATAGCAATGGCGGTGGCAGAAAAGCATTGATGATAAAGATTCCAAAACCCCTTACCACCATCACTAATCCAGACCAATTGGGGTGCTGACTGCCATTGTTGTCGCAGTGCTTCTAGCATTAAACGTGGACGCAGGGCATCAATATCTCCTAACACAGCGACCAATCTGCGTTGGTGCAGACGGAAAAACTCCTTTCCTTTACGGGTGACTCCTTGTCCTAATCTGGACAAAATAGCCACTTTTACCTCTCGCCATTGGGTTTTCCCATCAGGTTTACCCGGATGAGGACGCATGGGTATCATTACTCCATCTGCACCTATCACTAACGGCATTTTTGCTATTGCCTGAGTCATTGTCTCCGGTGTTGGCGGATTCCCAAGGGATAGTTGATTTATCTCTGTCTCCAGTTTCGCCATTGCCCGCTTTCCCATGCTTTGTACCCAATTCCATATCGTCTTTGCACTGATTTCTACTCCCGTTAATTGGTGTAATATTATTCTTACTGTTTCAAATGGCAGAAATACCGCTAATAAACACCCCATTTGCACTAATTCCCAGCTAGTTTGTTGGCATGGTTCTATTTCCAGGGCTTGATCTAATGGAGCTATTTGCGTTTCTTTACATCCTTCAGGGCATCGCCCGACTCTTCTTGACCACGATACTTGCCCTAACAGTGTTTCCATCTGTCTTGGTCGCATTCCTTTGCTTCTCAACCGCTTTCCGCAATGGCTACAGGTTGGCCAATTGTTTGGCTGCTCTGCTCTAAAAGACAATTCTTGCTCTACAACCCACATTCCGCACCCCAAACTGTCACAGATCAAAAAAGCCCTTAAAGTAGTACATAATAACTAAAGCCAATTCAAAAATTAAGATGCTTAATAAGAATAAGTAGCATTAAAAGGGACGTGGTGTGATAAAGTGAAACTTGGTAACAAAAGAAAAAAATGAATTGATAACCAAATAAGAAATAATTGATGACAACAGAAGTATTAGAGGAAACTGTTGTGAAATTAAAACCTCAAGAAATAGAAATTGAGAACATAGACCATCTAGGGATAGTAGCAGGAATCATAGATTCAATCGGAATAGTAGAAATAATAAATGAATTAATAGGAGTCGAAAAAGACGAAAAAGTAAATGCAGGTCAAGTGGTAAAAGCCATGATAATAAACGGGTTAGGATTTGTCTCCAAACCGTTATATATGTTTCCCCAATATTTTGAAACAATCGCCTGTGAGCATCTAATAGGAACAGGAGTAAAACCAGAATATCTTAACGACGATAAATTGGGGAGAGTCATGGATAAACTGTTTATAAAAGGCTTAGATACAATCTTTTTTCTCATAGCCTTAAAAGCTGCTCAAAAATTTGGAGTATCACTATCAACATCACATCTAGACTCATCATCAATGCACGTGCATGGGCAGTATAACACTAGCTTACCATTCGTAATATTTGAGAGTCAAAAAGTAGGAAATAACCAAGAATTAGAAGAATTAGCAGTAAAATCACCAAAAGAAATAACCATCACCTACGGTTATTCCCGTGACCATAGACCAGATTTAAAACAATTCATCATAGAAATGATATGTTCAGGAGATGGAGACATCCCAATATTTTTAAAACTAGCATCGGGAAATCAAGCAGATTCATCATGTTTTGGTCAAATAGCAGTAGAATATCAAAAACAATTAGAAGTTAATAGTCTCATGGTTGCTGACGCTGCTTTATATACAGAATCAAACCTGAAAATGATGTCAGAATTACGTTGGTTATGTCGAGTACCATTAAGCATAAAAGCAGCAAAAACATTAATATCAACATTAGCAGAATCAGAATTTATTGATAGTACAATACCAGGATATAAATTAGCATCAAAAATCCAAAATTATGCAGGGATAGAACAAAGATGGTTAGTAGTGCAAAGTCAAGAAAGAAAAGAATCAGACCTGCATAAGCTCACACAAAAAATTACCAAAGCAGAATCAAAAGCTGTGCAAGATTTGAAAAAGTTATCACAAGAGAGATTTGCATGTGTTGCAGATGCTATCAAGGCATTATCAAAATTATCAAAACAATTCAAATATCATCAAATTCACGAAAGTACGGTGACTCAAGTAAAATCTAATAAAAAAGATACTTCAGGAGAAATATCCTATCAAATATCAGCTACAGTCTCCCAGGATGAAAGTAAAATTAATACAGAATTGCTGAGTGCGGGACGTTTTATTATTGCGACAAATGTTTTAGATTCACAGGAACTAAGCAATGATTCTATGCTAAGTGAATATAAAGCCCAGCAGTCATGTGAGAGGGGGTTTGGTTTTCTCAAAGACCCATTATTTTTTGCCGACAGTATTTTCCTCAAAAGTCCTGAGAGAATAGAGTCTTTGGGAATGATTATGGGTTTATGTCTACTGGTTTATACTTTGGCTCAACGTCATATTAGAAATGCTCTTTTGGAGTCTAAATCAACAATTAAAAATCAATTAGGCAAAGCAACTAATCGTCCTACTTTACGCTGGATTTTTCAATGCTTTCAGTGTATTCATTTGGTTACACTCAATCAGGAGAAACATATTTCTAATTGGAATAAGGACAGAGATTTTATCTTGAGTCTTTTACCAGATGATTGTTTACGTTACTATCAATTAGTCAGCTAATTATCATCTCTATCAATTTAATTTCTCTTGTAAAGATGAGCTAATCTCTTTGATTTATAGCTCCATTTTACTATGTCTATAATTTCGTTTTTTACTTTAATTGATTAGTCTAACTTATAATTGTTTCTTGAATATCTTCTTTCACTTATCTATTGACCTCTCCAGGTGGTGTGCATTCTTATTGCTTCTTATTGAGAATAGATTTTGATGACATTTTTGGTGATTTACTGTTTCTCAAATGCCTTTTTTCACTTTATCTGTTTGTTTTGATGCTCCCTTTGATTTTCATCTCCGTAATTTCCCTCTGTAACATTTTGGGGTGCGGAATGTGGGCTACAATTTCCTTGCCTACTCCCAGTCCTAACTTCCATGCTCCTCTAACTATTGATGCTAAAGATTTAGCTTCTCTGATTTCTTCTATGTTTTGTGTCCACTTCCCGAATGGCACATCTAGTTTTTCTAATACCGATAGTACATCTAGCATTTTCTCTGCGACAAATATTTTCTGCTTTTACTATCGGTTAGGTTATCTAACTTTCTTACTTATCTCCTCTATCTTTCGGTATCCCCCACCCGCTCTCTGCGCCCCTAGCTAATGCTTGAATTGCTACACATTCACCCCAATTGGGGTGACGGGTTTGGGGATAATTGGGGTTATATACCTTGTCAAGAGCAGCGTAACGAGCAGCAAATATCGCCTGTGCCAAACGCTCTCGGTCTAGTCCACTGGTCATCTCTACCACCTGGTCTAGCATATCTGCAAAACCCAACAGGGGACTATCTCCCAGCTTCAGTTGTCCCCGCTCAAAGTAAAGTGCGGTCGTGTTTCTGTGACCAAACATCAGCACACCCAACTGTTTCGAGCGCAACCACTCCAGACCCTTTTGCTTAATGCGTACAGCAGCCAGTCCTCCACCTTCAGGACGGCACAAAAACTTAACTAATTTTAGCTTCAGTACCATTTCTCGCACCTGGAAATGAGCCAACATCAACTTTAACTGTTCCTCAAAACGCAAGCGGTCTGTATACTCATTCCAAGGCAACAGCAGTGCTAATTCTAGTGTTAATAGCTTTTTAGTAGAAAACTTAGCCTTGTGGGTTTCAATAATTAGCCCAATAGCGCCCAACACCTTCCACAAAGCATTTTCATACTTGAGTTCCTTAATGCGGTCTTGGGGGTCAAAACAAGCAGCAAAATCGCCCAACACCACCACCCGTTCATTCCATTCCACCCATAATTGTTGCTCAGGACTAGGACTACCAATCCATCCCAAACGGGACATATAATTGTCAAGCTTAGTTTTCGGAATCTCCTCAACCGTAGGAGGCAGCACTAAAAATTTGGGTTCTGGCAGGGCTGGGAGTTGATAAATAATTTTAGTTTGTGACCCACCCACGTCCACACTTAAATAAATGTCGGTCATAACGATTAGTCAGCTAAAATTCATTGGTCAATTGTGAGATGAATTAGCACAGGATTATCTCTTTTCTAGCACATAAATTTGGCTATTTTCACAACAATTGATGTAACTTACTGTCAAGAGATAGATGTTGAGGGTCAGTTAAATTGTGCAGGATTTGCACCAAAATTGTGCTAAACCTGTGCTGAAATTGCACCAAGTTATTGTTACCAACAGGAATACAGTTGAGTGGATTAAAATAGTTGTACTTACTACGGTTTTTTAGGTTTGAAAGCAACGAGTGGGTTTTTGTAGGCAATTACTGGCTGTGTTTGGCACAAAAAGCCTATGAGTAAGTTTTGTTGATGGCTTTTTTAGCGATAGCAAAGTGCTACGTAGGAATCGCTACGAAGCGCTTCGCTATTGTCGCCTGTGTGAAATTGGTGAGGAACTGAGATTTTGGAGGCTTCTGATATGGCTTATGCCATCGCCAGAGTGAAAAAATTGAAACGAGCCAACATTGCTGGAAGTGCTGCCCACACATCCCGACAGCAAGAAACGCTTAATGCTGACCCCAATCAGCAAAATATTAGGTTTATTGGCAATACTGACAGGGAGGAAAAGTTAGAGGATTTGGTGTTAGCGAAGATTGGGCAGTACGAGCAGAAGCGGAAAATTCGCACTGATGCGGTCTACTGTGTGGAGATTTTGCTGACTGCTTCTCCTAGTTATTTTCGACCGCTTGACCCCACGGCTGCTGTATCTTTCCAATAACGTCTATCATAAAACATAAAGTAATAACATTCCCGAAATAACTAAATACTCTTTGCGGAAGTTGTCAGGTGTCAAGAAGGCAATGCTATATCTGTATTTACCTGTTTTGATATCGAAGCTGATATCAGTTACCAGATTTCTGTAAACTTGTTTTCCAATCTGTCAAAACCTTGGCAGAAATGTGTTTACCGCGTTCCTGGATTAATTTATCAGCCATTGCTATTACCTCTATCACTGTTTTGTATTCTGTATACACCATCTCCGTTAATAACCGCAGTGTTCTGGTGTAGGTAATGTTGTATGCCTCACAGGTTTTAATAACTAGCCCGTCATCACTAGCACAAATCAACAATTGATGACGGGCAATGGCTATTGTAGACCTATCTGCAATACTTAAGAGCGGCGCTCTGACACTAAATTCTAGAAAACTGGTAAACATTTCTGCTGTGGAAAGATTTAGAGGTGTTAAGTATTGGTGAGCAGCTTGGCGAGTGGGTAGTTCTAGTTGATCTGAGTCTAAAAGTTCCTGGGCAATGTACAACGGACTATAGTGCTGTTGTAGCCATCTCCACTCGTTCAGCCAGCAAAAATCAATCAGTGCTGTTGCGTCGAGAATTGTGCCATTAAGCAACTGCATAAACTTCATTCTCTTGATGACGCACCCACAGTTTTTCCACAGTTAAATTGAGCAGTTCTGCGGCTTTGATTGCGGAAATCTTGTCCAATTTTAAGCACTGCCAAATTAGAAATTCATAACGTTCATTTTCTGGATATTCTGCTGCTGCTAGGGCTGGGGGTAATTCCATTAAATTTTGCAAAGATGCACCATCATGTTGCTTTTTATAAATTGCAGATATTTTGGCTTTCTCTTTGGCCAAGTCAATGATTCCCATTGCTGCTAAACGATTTAAGATGACTAGGTAACTCACCCGAAAATGCCGTTTGAGTTTGACAATATCTTGGGTAAGTGCATACATCCGTTCAAATTCAGCTTGGGGAACCAGTAGGTGACTGGCAAAGTAATCAGCTACCTGTTCGCGTGTTTTTTCTTCTGCTTTAGTTCCTTCTTCAATCAGGGTGTCTTGGTACTCTACGCGGTGAAAGATGAGGTGTCCAATTTCATGGGCGAGGGTAAACAATTGACGTTCAATGGTGATGTTATGGGTGTTGACTAAGACAAATGCACCTTCAATATCACTGCAAGCGCTCAGACCAAAGAAACCTTTGATGGGAATGGGTTGGCGTAAAACTTTTAAGCCGATTTCTTCTACAGACTGAAACAGGTTGGCAATGGGGGCATCTCCCAAGCCCAGGCGATGGCGAAATAAAGCTGCTATTGCCTGAATGCGCTTTTCGTTGCCTTCTACTTGGTGGCAAGGTGTACTTTCTGGGGTGTAGGTCGGTAAGCCAACGGCTTGTTCTAGGGCGTTATAAGTTGGCAGCATTCGTAATACTTGGGCTGCAAATTGGGGGTTTTTGTCAAAGGAGGCATGGGCGCGGAAGCGGAAGTTGGGCAGTCCTTCGCTGGGGGGACGTAGTAGCTCATCAAGTGTCACGCCGAAAACACGAGCCAGGGCGGAGAGGATTTTGCTGTCTGGTAAGGTTTTGGCGTTTTCGTAGTTATTGATGCTCTGGCGAGTTACAGAGGCTTGTTCTGCAAGTTGCTCTTGAGATAAGCCTAGACTTTTACGGTAGCGGAGCAGGTTGGCTGCAATGATTTCTTTCATGGTAGGTTTTTAAGAGCGATGCCTTCGGCGTTTGCGGAGCGTCTCGGAGAGAGCGCAGCGATTCCTACGGAGCGCTTCGCTATCGCTCAAGGGCTGTGTCTGGTCAGATGTCAAAGTTGTTGACATTATTTTCTCTAATTATAATAGAAAATGTAAAATAGATTTTACATCTGATTTAAGTAATGGGACAGAATTAATTACACAACCGATTTTTCTGTTCCCTCTCTCAACAAGTGAATTTAATTTTGTCCGACTACTTATCCGTCACAAGCCTGCTGCTATTTTTGTCTTTTAGTCAAATTAGCTAAACGAGTAATGCTGGAGCGAATATTACCTGCTTCTTTGCGATTTCTCAGTCTTTTTTTAGCTTCTTTTAGGACTTGTTTGATCACAGGATCTTTGTCTTTGCAGGTGATATAAAAAGCCTCTAATAAGGTTTCAATGGTTATTTTCTCTTGAGCGCAAAGTTGGTCTATTTCTTCTTTGATTGGCACTTCTAATCTGACTGGGATACGTGGGGAAATTTCGGGAAAGCTGGCTAGTTTCTCGGCTAGTTGTTTTAGTTCTGACCCTTGATTATTAACAACGGTAGAGTTCTCTGCTATTTGAGGATCTGGAGTAATTGGCTGGCTCTGTACTAGTACATCTTGCCGTGATGGCACTGTTGGTTGAGTGGCTCTACGGCGGATTTCTTCTAACATATTTATGTTATTAATATTCTCGTTTAAATTACTCATAAACTTCTCGGTAAGTGGTAGGGAAATTCAGCGACTAAAGCCCTGTTGATGTTCTGAGGTTGTGCTTTTTAGTAAGGATAATTAAGCTGTTTCTGTGGGGATTAATTTGGCATATTTTTCTAGTAAGGCTGGTTTTAACCGTTGTGCTAAAATCTGAATTGCATACTCAAGTGATACTTGTCCTAAGTCTGAAGGGCTAACCCGATAATTGATAGCATTTTTGTACACATCTGACTCTAATATATGGGGCAACATTAATTCATCTTTTACTAACTGCCGCATGGTATCAATGCTGGATTGGGTGGCTTTTGTCGGATGTAGTCCAGTCCAGCGAGCGCGAAATGGGACTACGCCTAGCAGTTCGCCATAGGGGAGTGCTGGTTTAAATTCTTTGATTAGTTCTAAGGTTCGCAAGAGCGATTGCACTCCCTTGACGTTAGATTCGGCGGGAATTACCCACTTATCACCTGCCCCCAAGGATGTTTGTGCTAAGTGTGATCTCTCTGGCGGTGGGTCTACAATTGCTACGCCAAAGTTATTGATGATTGGTTGCAGGCGATTTCTGAGGATAAATAAGCTCAGTCCGCTAGATGCCAGTTTGTAATTAGCACTCTCAAGTCCATCATCGGCAGGAATCAAAAACAAGTTGGCATTGCTAATGCTGCGTTCTCCTATTTGTCCGTCTGGCACTGAGGCAATGGCATCAATAATTCTCGTTTTTTCCTCTGGCTGAGTCAAAACTTCCAGTAGGGTTGGGGTATTAGGTTCTACTTTTACCCCCAGAAAGCTAGTCAAGCTGGATTGGGGGTCTGCATCGACAAACAAGACGGGAATTCCTAATTTCCCTAAATATCTCCCTAGCATCAGTGCTACTGTCGATTTCCCCTGCCCTCCAGCTAAACCCAAGCTAACCACTGTTGGCGTGTTTGACATAATATGATTGTATTTAAATATGAAAATACTTTACTATAATTATATTACTATACTTTTATATTTTTGAACTTTTGAACTTTTATATTTTTGAACTTTTGTACAATAGTTCAAGGCTATGTTCTCAAGCAGAACTAATTAAAGACCTTAACCCTATTATCAGGGCTTCATATTATAGAGTCTCAGATGCTGGAACTACTGGGGACTTCTCCCGATTAGATAGAATCACCTATCTTCGGTTGAGAAGATAGGCTAAAAGACAGACTGGGAGCATTAATTTAGCTCATCAAAAATACTGGCACACCATAGACGATAACCATTGGGGATTTTATTTTTTGGAAGCCCCTTAGTCTAGAGCAGCAGAACCACCACTTTGCCATGATTTAACAATGCCGATAACGTCACCTAAGCGATGCTCATTAATAGCAGTATGAATCGCGCGAGCAATAGCAGCTTGAATGGTGTTATCTGTATAATTCATAGTTCCAGCATTCATATATCCTTTCGTAATTACCAACTGACTGGGATCATGTCCTACAGAACCATAAATAATTTTGAATTTCAGACTACCACTAGGACTGACAGAACCTTGTGGAAATACAACTTCGGAGGCAAAACTGTTAGTTGTACCATTTGATAAAATACTAGTAACTGCCGCGGAAGCTCTAGACTCAGAACCAGTACCAATAAACTGAGCATGAGCCGGTTTTCCAGCGATAAATAAGTTCGCAACTGCTACACTCGTCAAAAAAAATGTGATGATATATGCTTTTGATGTGTGGATACAGTTGGTATTCATGATTGGGAGACTCCAGGATTCGACTATCCCAACATTTCCCAACTTAAACTTTTACATCTGGAGAAAACACAGAAAACATATATTATTTATCTATAAATCCTTTGCTAGATAAGGATTTGGGGCTAGATGTTTAGTAATTAATTTTGTCTCATCACTCAATACCTTGTCCATTTTTTGTAGGTTGGCTTAAGTGACAGAGCAACCCGACGCATTTGTGGGGTTATGGGTATTGAGCCGAGATACGTGTAAAAACCTGCAAGATGGTCTGGAAATGCCTACTGTGTCTAGCTTTCAACAATTTTTCCCCCCATCCTTATAAGGTTTTCCACACAGAGGACAAAACTTATACCTCAACGACACCACCAACTCACCACAATTAGCACAACTAGACCGTAATTGCGTACCGCATAGATAACAAAACCTAGCCCGAACATTTCCCCACATTGAATCCACAACGCCACCAGGATTCCAACATTGGGGGCAAAACTTAATCGCTGCCATTACCAGAACCTCTTCTCCCCTGACAACAGCCTGCAAATACTCAACAGGCACAGACAAAGCCAAAGCAAGACCGCCAAGAGTTTTATGGCTAAGTTTCCTTGTCAATCCCCGTTCAATCTTCCCCACAGAGCGAGAATGAACACCAGCCGCATTCGCCACCTCAAACTGAGTTAAATTGAGTTCCTTTCTCATCCGCAAAACATAGTCGGACAGAGATTCTCCAGGTTTTGGAGTTTTAAAAGTATCCATAAAACACTGCCAATATTTCTCCCTAAAAGATATATAATTTAGGAATAAATAACCTTGCTAAAAACACACAAATTTCCGTGAAGCAAGCTGTCACATTAGCCACCGTTGCCGTCAAATTTTTAGAACGGACTGGACTAGCACCCAGTACCATTAAAACCTACGAACTAACCCTCTTAAACTTCCTAGCAGAATATGGAAGTTGGCTAATCGAAATAATCAGTAAGCAAACATTAATAGAGTATCTAGATAGCCTCTCACATTTAAAATACACAACCCACCATAAGCATCAAGCAATACTGCAAAGTCTATTTAACTTCGCCGTCCAACAAGAGTATATAAAAATCAACCCAATTCAGGGATTAAAACAGCGTCCCCCACAACGAGAAAAAGGCGAACATAAAAGCGATACTCTCATAAGATATCTAACACCAGACCAGCTAAATATCCTCTATACAGCAACCAAAGATGACTTGCGACTATCAGCAATAATTCATCTATTGCATCGCACAGGATGTAGAATAGGAGAGCTTTTAGCACTGAATTTATCAGACCTAGATATCAAAAATCAGAAATTTCAGGTATTGGGAAAAGGCAACAAACAAAGGTGGTGCTTTTAGGGAGCATCCCAATAATGTAATAAGTATAAATACTCAAGCAATAGCCTGATTGAGATAAGCACAACGCAAGTTCAAAATCTGGGAAACATTTTCTGCCTTCCATTGCGCTCCTGTTATTTTTATCCTGGCTCCAATCTGCTTAATCTTCGACTCCACACTCCCTGAACCAATGCAAATTCCTAAATCTTGATACAAACCGTAGTCTGGTATTCTCTGGCGATGCTTTTGGACATAATTCTGGAAATTCACCACGGCCTTGTTTTGAGACCCTTTAAACTCCGCTAAGGCCATTTCTATGTCCCCATCCCATAAATAACTTTCGACTCTTCTGATGCGCTTGTTTGACCCCCCGACTTTATTTAAATTTTCGACCAAATGATACCAATCAAGGACTTCTCTTCGCTGAAAACTATCCCCTATCTGCGTTATCAAATTCCAGATCCCATCATGACCATCCCCTACGCAGGTAATGACCTTGCCTAACGGTTGGGAATTTGTCCAAGATAATAACTGGTCATTTTCTCGAAAAAATGCAGCACATATCTGTCCATGCAAGCTGACTGCTTTGTAATTTTGCCAGATACTTTCTTGCCCTAACGGTGTTCTCAACCTGACATTTCCTCCGTCTACACTCAATGCCTCTATGATTCCTTTTCCTTGTGGAGCAGAAAATTCATATCTTTGTACCAACCTATGTTGACTACTCCCTGAGACTTCCATCCCTGTGGTCATCTTTATA
This sequence comes from Dolichospermum sp. UHCC 0315A, assembly GCF_008121535.1. Taxonomy (GTDB): domain Bacteria; phylum Cyanobacteriota; class Cyanobacteriia; order Cyanobacteriales; family Nostocaceae; genus Dolichospermum; species Dolichospermum lemmermannii. The sequence goes on along the minus strand of NZ_CP043058.1, from coordinate 27,215 downwards.
TCTTCTTCAGCGTGTTCAAAAGATTCATTAGCTACTAATCTTAAACAGCACTTCTCCAGATATGGACTTAACCGATTATTTTTCTCTAATCCCAGTTCTCCGGCTTGTTTAGAGGTGATTTTTACCTTTCCGATAATACTATTTACAACCCTGGTTCTTCCCACAGTTGTTCCCGTTGCTGTTTCAAAAAAAAACTGGCTACCACTGGACTGACGTTGTTTAGCATATGCTCTCGCACAATCAATTCTATGCTTTCAAAGTCTTTTAGATTTTCAATAGCTGTATTATTGATGAGAATTTCTGAAATGCCTTTGATATGTTCATTCAGTTTCTGCGTTTCTTCAGGGGTCATTTTTTTTCTCTTCATCACTTTTTGGCTATTTTGCCTTTTATTCTTTCTGAAGTCTCTAAGCATTTATACTTACTGCATAATTGGGATGCTCCCATTTACCAGTTAGAAGTTAAACAGGATTAGCTGTTGTTGCCTCCTTTTTTATGTTTGGAATGTAGAATAAAATTCTTGATTTCCTCAACAGGATAATCATTCTCGATCATTATTTTGACTTGTGGCACTATTCGAGCAGGTGTAGCTAAACTACGGTTTTTCCATTCTCCATCAATCTTGATTTCATAATAATACCCCCATCGCCAATGCAGATGATTTAAAGGATCTCTTTCACCACTTACTTTAGGATAAGTAGCAATTGTACCGTCCTTGAGTTTTTTATTTTCTATAAATGGTGCAAGACTGCCAGAAGCAATTTTTTTCTTTTTCGTGAGGGAAATTTCTGCACCTGTGGATAATTGATTTTCCCCTACGAATTTCTCAGTCCCGTCATTCGTGAGGGAAATTTCTGCACCTGTGGATAATTGATTTTCCCCTACGAATTTCTCAGTCCCGTCATTTGTGAGGGAAATTTCTGCACCTGTGGATAATTGATTTTCCCCTACGAATTTCTCAGTCCCGTCATTCGTGAGGGAAATTTCTGCACCTGTGGATAATTGATTTTCCCCTACGAATTTCTCAGTCCCGTCATTTGTGAGGGAAATTTCTGCACCTGTGGATAATTGATTTTCCCCTACGAATTTCTCAGTCCCGTCATTCGTGAGGGAAATTTCTGCACCTGTGGATAATTGATTTTCCCCTACGAATTTCTCAGTCCCGTCATTCGTGAGGGAAATTTCTGCACCTGTGGATAATTGATTTTCCCCTACGAATTTCTCAGTCCCGTCATTCGTGAGGGAAATTTCTGCACCTGTGGATAAGTTATTTTCCCTTACGAATTGTTCAGTCTCATCATTCGTGAGAGAAACTTCCGCACCTGTGGATAAGTTATTTTCCCTTACGAATCGTTCAGTCCCGTCATTCGTGAGGGAAATTTCCGCACCTGTGGATAAGTTATTTTCCCTTACGAATTGTTCAGTCTCATCATTCGTGAGAGAAACTTCCGCACCTGTGGATAAGTTATTTTCCCTTACGAATTTCTCAGTAGTTAAGGTTTCCTCTAAGAATTTTTCAACTAACTCTTGAGGTGCGATAGCGAAGCGCTCCGTAGGAATCGCAAGCTGATTTATTAGTTCATCATCTTGACCCCAAAAGTAGCACTTGAGATCAGCATAAGTAGGTCGGCGTTAAAAAATCAATCTATGTAACGAAATATAAATTAACGAATACCTTATAAATAGGGTGTTTCACGGTTTTTACAAAACTAAACATATATCGATTTTATTGGGCCGACTTACTTACTCATTACCGTATTTGACGACAAAGTATTCTCCTGGACTAGCTTCTATAATTTCCCCAACCTTGCCGTTAAGGATGTACTCACCAGGTTTAAATTGCGGTTTGGTAATTGGTAATTCAATTTCCCACATTCCAGGCATACCTCGCGCTGGGATTGGTTCATCAAATATTTCTACATTTTCCAATTTCCAGGCATAGCGACCAACTTCCCACAGTCCACACCTTAATTCTGTTGCACTTTGTTGACTGATAAATTCTTCAGTCATTTTGATACAGTCTGTTAAGTCACCAATTGCTACCACAGATCCAAAAGGTATTTCTTCCCCTACCAACAAATCAGATAATTCATTGACTTGATAATCCGTTGTTTCTTGCCTAATAGCTGCATGAATAGCTATTTTCCCCCGATAATTAGTAGCTTTACCCCTGGTTTCATAATGCTTATACTTACCTACCAAAGAAGCCCAAGGTTGATGTAGAGTAATTGCCTTAATTTTGTTAGTTGTCGGAGTTGTCGGGGTTAATAATTCTGACTCCTGATTAAGCAATTCCAGCGAATTCTGCGAGATAACAGACTCGTTTGAGGGCAATTTCTGCTTGTTGAGGTGTAACTGCTCGTCCGTAGAGGTCAACGCAGTGCCGTCTGTTTTTAATATGGTGTCCTGTAGCGGGATAAACGGGAGTTGCACTGATAGCATCTCGCCAGTGTCCGCTAATGGGTACTCCACCCAACCAATCGGGAATCCCATCATCCACCCTGCCACCGATGGATGTAGTTTGTCCCCCTTGGCTATGAATGGCCGCAACTTCTGTTCTAATCTGTTCGTGCCAGCCGGTCTGCACCCCGTTGAGCCTTTGGGATACGTCGTTGGGGTAGGCAACAATGAACAGCCTTTCTCTTTCATGGGGCGCTCCGAGTTCCGCTGCTGATATGATTTGCGGATCTTCCCAGAAATATCCAACCATTCGCAGTCCTCCAAGAACCCCTCTAAGTCCGTTTCTGATAAGTCCTGCGGGGTTTTCAATAACAATGAAATCAGGTCTTCCTGTAGCGATTGCTCTGAGGGCATAAAACCACATTCTTGATTCTGGATGTTCAAGCCCTGATCCATTTCCGGCAATGCTTGTACCTGTGCAGGGGAATCCAATTGTGTACAGGTTAAATTGTCCTGGTTCTGGTTGCCAGTCTCTGATATCTGAGTGGATGGCAATTTTGGGGAATCTATATCTAAGGACTCGTTGGGCTTCTGGATTGTTTTCGATAAAGATTGTGGTTTGAATGTTTGCTCCTGCGGATTTAATTCCCAGTTCAAATCCACCAATTCCTGCGAAGAGTGCGGCGTGAGTAAGCATGAATCCAACTCCTCTATTTTCGATAGTTGCAATTCTTCAATTTGTGTAAACGAATAAGAGACTGTTACCCACCCGTCCCAGTTAACCGTAAAACCTGATTTACCTACTTTAGCGATCGCTCCCTTGAGATTCTCTTTTTTAGAAAATATCCGCTGTCCTACTGTAAAACTATTCTCAGTTTCTTTGACTAATTCTTCAGTAGGTAGTTGGGATAATTGAGATAATGAAATTCCCTGTTTATTTTCTTCTAAAAATTCACTAGAATCTAGAACAATTTCATTCCAATACGGATCATATTGGTGCAATCGTTTTAGATTACCTATTTCGCTAGAATACTGTTCAGTTGAAAATAAAAGGGGTTCAGAATTAGATACAGAAGTGTTTTTAGATTTAGCCATGACTATTAGCCTCTAATCTTTGAACTACCAAAAAGTGCAATTATGCAACATTAGAATCTTCTGACTGTCCACCAAGATATTTTTCTCTTATTGACATCCATTGTTCATGAGGAATAGCTTCTATTTCTCGTTTGCGCTCCTGTACTTCTTTGTTTTCGTTTTCAGTTCTATCAACCTTTCTTATTGACATTTTTTGAGATAAACAGCGAGTATCAATTTGAACTTGTACAGTATTACGCCAAGTTTCTCGGTTTAATAAATCCAGTTTTTGACAAATTGCTGGTAAAAAGCGAGTGTCAAAATTTTCAAGGTTGATGTTGCCCCATTTCTGATGAAAAGATTTGCAAGATGGATTTTGACAAGCTACATTTTTATCTTGGTTGTAGTTGTAGTCAGGAATAATCTTTTTCACTAGGTGAGGCTGTATAAATCCGCTATCTTGACAGCAAAAACAATTCCAATGAGGATGAAAAATTTCCTTTTCTGCTTCTTCTAATTGGGTAATTAAAGGTAATCTGTCAAATTGAGGTAAATCATTAATCATGCTTCATTCCCCCAAATTAAATTATTAGCATCAGCCCAAACATAAAACTCTCGTCTAATTTTCTGGTTTGGCATATCTTCAGCCTGAAACCCAGCCGGACCTAGTTGGCGGATTTTTTCCAGCCATTCCTTTCGTTGTGGATGGTTATCCCACTTGCTAGACTGCGAGGCGGAAACTTTACCTTGGGACTTCTCCCACTGCGATCGCAGGTCTTCCCAATGAGTTTTAATCCAGTTGCTGATTAAAGTTGGTGGCTTGGGCAGTTCAGAAGCTTTTTTCTTACCAAACTCCAAAAAACTCTCTCTTTCGCTTTCTGAGAGAGAGTCTGTGTAAGTCTGATAAGTCTGAATAGTATGAGAGACTTCAGAAGCCTTGCTGGGCGCGGGTTCTGGAGGTTGATTTTCCAGATTTTTGGAAAGTGTTCCGTTTTTTCGGTTAGGTTTCCGTTTTTTCGGAATGCTTTCCGAGATTTCGGAAAAACTTCCAGAATCTTGGACAGTGTTCCGAACTTTTGGAACTCCTTGTAAATTGCGAAATGCAAAGCCTTTGTCTTGAAAATCGAATAACTCGAACTTTTGAAACTTAGCGATCGCAGCGTAAAAGGTACTTTTTTTGATTCCCACTTTTTCCATGATGGTTAAAGTATCTGGTAAATCTTTGTAATTATCTCCCCAAGGATCAGTTACAACTAAGTAATTCCAAAGTCTCCATTCAGCAGCAGTCAAATTAGCTTGATACAACTTTTCCAAGGTTTTGGAAGTTAATGGATAAAAACTTTCGTTACTCATCTTTACCCCCTTCAAAAGTTGCAATTACATCAAAACTTAGAAGAGTTGAGCAAATAACCTCTTTTTTCTGAGGTGTACAGTCACCAAAAAGATGAATCCGCTTGGTGTGTTCGGGGAAAAATCCTGCATAAGTAAGAATTTGACCTAGTGCGGCTTTCCAGTCAGAAACCTGTTTTACCTCAATGATTTCTGTTTCAGTTAAAAGGTCAATTCTGCCAATGGCTGTGACAACTTCGGTTTGACCACCTAATTTAGCCTGAAGTCTTTGAACTACCTGATGCTCAGGATTTTCATAAGTCTCTATTTCAAACCAATCAGGTAATAATCCAGCTTTGTCTAACTTAGCGATCGCTCTATAGAATGTAGCTTTACTTACGTCACATTCTGCCATTACTGTGAGTGTATCAATATCCTTGTAGATGTCCCCCCAAGGATCAATCTCAATTAGATAACTCCAGATTCTCCATTCAGCAGCAGTTAATTTACCTTGTCGAAGTTTTCTGGATACTTCAGGTGTTATTGGGTAAAAATTGTTAATTTTCATTACACACCTCCAAAGGCGTGCAAAAATGCGCCCGCCGCCTTGACAGCTAAACTGAAATTAGATAGCATTTTAATTGTTCCTACAGGTTTTGATTGATTCTAGGGACTGTCCTCCGACCATTTGCTGTGGTACGGGGGAAATTTTTTGTCTACGGTTCAATAAGTGATTGAGCGTATTCGATAATTTTGTTGCCAATGGATGGATCTTGATCAAGACATTTAGCGATCGCTCTGAGATCAGCTTCCAAGATAATGGGAATCTTGATCGTCTTAGTTTTGCCTGATTTCCATATAGGACTAAACCTGCTCTTAACAGAGGCTGATGATTGAGGCATAAACTCGATTTAGCTTTTTGTGAATTTAATTCATTATAGCTTTGGTGACTTGGACTTTTATCTCTTATTTTTATTTGTCCAATTTCTTTTTTAGGAATTAGAGATGATGTACAAATTTGTGTCATACTATTAAAAGAATTGGTATTCATGAAAGAAACACTTTTCAGCCCTTGTAGTGTCTAGTTGCAAGGGTTTGATCTTTCATTGTGAATTGGTAGACAAATTCAATAAATTCAACTACCATTTATAGTATACTGCAAAATACAGTAATAGCAATGTTATTGAGGGAAAAATAAAATTATCCCTTACAATAATAAAACTGATAGCTATAGAGGTTTATCAATGACTAGAATTAATGAATCATTTGTAACTGCCATGAGTAAGTATGGTATTAAGGCTAAAGAACTGGCTGAGTTAGTCGGTATATCGCCACAGCAAGTAACAGAGTTTAGACGCGGTAGATCGTGGGTTTCTCAAGAAACTTTTGAATCACTGCTTGAAAATATGGATCGTTTAAGTCCTGGTAGTAAGACATATTTTTGCAGTTTATTGGCTAATCAACCGATCGCAAGCATTGACAAAAAACAGCAATTAATAGAAATGATCGAAAATGCTAATTCGGAAGAGATAGAAGCGGTTTTATTAGCAATTGGGCGCAAATGGAAGAAATCTAACTCTAACTCTAAATCTGACTCTAGTATTAATAATAATGAGTATGCCAAGGTTTCTTGATTTTTTGATAACTATCGTTGCAATTAATTCATTAATTTATGTGTTTATCTATCTAAAGTTAGATTTTTTAGCAGATATTCTTGATTTAGACTGATTTATTAACTAACAATTTTTGGTGACAACAGCCTAACTCAACATTAAATTACATCTATCAAGAGTTGGACTTTATTTAATTCTCATTAGGTTAATCAAAGGGTAATCATGTTGCATCATCATCCACAGATACAGTTTGTGAATCTGAGAGAAAACAATTATCAATTAATAAATTCTGATAACATTGATAACAGTCCAGAAATTTTGTCTAAAATTTCTAAAATGAATCAGGCGGAATTAGCGAAATTATTGGAAGCGATCGCTTATAGGTTTAAAGAAATAAATGGTTGATTGGATAGCGATTCCTACGGAGCGCTTCGCTATCGTTATTTTCAAGGGATATCTGCGATCTGTTTGGAGCAGTGCTTCGCTATCGCGGACAAGTTAAAAACTTCCAGTTAGTTATCAAGCGATAGTAATTCGCAGAAATAGCCAACAAAATTGACAAGAAGACTGAGGAGCAGTAGGGGTGGATCTAAAATAATGCTGTGCAACTCGTAACCCCTTCAATAATTAACAATTATCGCACTTCCCGTCATGGTGAAGCAAATATTTATTGGCGAAAAAGGGGTAAATATAGCGAAGCTGTTATGAGGGGCAAGATAGACTGAAAGTATTGCTGCATATACTTTTCAGTTATCGTTTTCTATAAAATCATCTAGACCTAATTCACACTTATGGTATTGAGCCGAGATACGTGTAAAAACCTGCAAGATGGTCTGGAAACGCTTGCTGTGTCTACATTTCAAAGATTTCTGGAGGAAGATTAATCGCCGACTCCAAAGGTTGAGGAATATTATGTAAATTCACCACATAATCACCGTATCTTTTGATATGTCTTGTAATATAAGGACTCAAAGCAGCAAGGTATCGCATAGGAATCACCTCACCCTGTGACATCAACTTTTGAATCGCCAACGACATATCCACCGTATTTTGCAAAATCACCGCACTGGCCACCAAATCCAAATACTTTAACCGCTTTTCCTGCTCAATCGGATCATTCTCAGTAATCATCCCTTGCTTACCAAAAAATACCCAATCCAGAAAACCATTATACATCTCCACAACATTTGTTACCGCCGTAATTTCCCGTCTCAAAGTAACATTAGAAATATAATCCAGCAGAAACATAGTCCGCACCACCTTACCTAACTCTTGAAAAGCTTGATAAAGACGATTTTTGCGACTGTAGCTCCCCAACTTACGTAACAACGTCGAAGGCATCACCTTCCCAGCCTTAATTGACAGCACCACCCGCATCATGTCAGACCAATGAGTCTGAATTAAACTCCAATTCACCACACCCTTAAACAGTGGCTCAATATGCTGATAGCTCACATCCGTACCAGGACGCACAAAACTAAGATCCTGCCAATTACGGATACGTGGCATCAACTTAATACCCAGAAGATAGGAAATAGCAAACACAGGTCCAGACTGACCTTGAGTATCTGCGTGCAACGTATCCGGCTGAATATCCGAAAGATTTTTCAACAACCCATCCAAAATATAAACCGCTTCCCAAACCCCACAAGTGATGAAGTGAGTAAACAAAGCAATGTATTTATCCGAGACATGATGATAGGCAATACCACCATAACCACCGTAACGAATATGATACTCACTGTGTAAATTATTCTCGTATATCTCAAACTTACTGCCATCCGCTGCCACCTTTTTCCCTGTCCCCCAACAAGAAGGTAAAGTAAACCGATTATAAGCATTAATAACATCCCGAATTGCCGCTTCAATCTTGGCAGCACTAACATGACGACGGTTAGTATAAGAAATTTCATGGGCAGTCACCATACCCCCCGAATGACGAGCCATTTGATTAGGTCCAAGATTGCAACCGTAACCAAAAGTAGTAAAAATATAACGTTCCCCTGGGTCAGATATTTTGGCTTCACTTCCCGACATCAAACCAAAATGTCTAGTCCAATTTAACCAATGCTCAACATTGCACAATATATCTAAAATACTCCGTTCCGGCATCAGCGCCCGGATTTTCGACTCCAATAAATCCACCTCTGGGGGTTGAGTAAATGATGGTGGTTTCTTTAATACAGGGTCGCCCTCCTTATTAATTGTAAATTGTTTATCAACAGCACAAATATTATCTACTTTCTCAGCAACTTGTGTTAAACATAAGCGTAAATGTTCGACAAAATCCGTTGGATTAGCCGGAAAACCAATTAAGTTACAGTAATCTTTTATTAATGGTTCACACTCAACAGGACTTAATAATTGTTCGCGGAAATCCGCGTAGCTTTCCGACCCCACAACACAGGCATCTCCCGTTTTAAATTCAGTCGCCAAATTGTAAAAGATGCAAATTTCTAATTGCTGACGTACCAAAACCTCGGTGTCATCAATTTCGGCGACGACTAGCGCCCGCCAGTTATTACTAATAAAATCCAAATTGATATCAAAAGGCAAATATTTAGAACGTTTGTGTTCATGATCTAACACAAATTGCAAAGCTGCAATCACTGATTCATCCGCAGAAGTAGAGAGAATATCTAGAGAACGCACTAAACTAAACAGTGCTTTGCGGTTGGCAGCATAAAACCGCCACATTAATGGTAAATAGTTATTGGTATTGTACGCCGCAATTTCATCTAATTTTTGTATCAGCAATTCTGCCCCACCATGTTCATCCAAAATTGACTGCACCTGTTCTCCAAATACAGCATTATCCTTGGTTTCCTTGGCTTGTTTGGATGCTTGTAATACTTGTCCCAATGTTGCTAACAACTCTGATGTTTCTGTCAGATGTTTATCCCGGAGTTCCTGCAATCGCAGTTTGGCATTATTTTGAATCTTCAAAATACGTTTAATAAACATCTCAACCAGATAATCACGAGTTTTTACCTGTGCTTCGTACAATAGACATAATAGCAATGTCCGCCGTTTGGGTAAATTAATATCTTGAAATTCTGTGATATCTAAAGTTCTAGCATAAGCAGCAAAATGTCTAACTTTGGTAGGAGTAATATTTTGTAGTAATCGCTTGGCATCTCCAAAAGTCATGAGCATATCAAACTTGTTTTGCAGGAGTTTCATCCCATTTAGTTTGGCACTTTTAGGTGGCGATTTTAATAAATTCAGGGTGGCATTTTCATTATCCTCCTCCTTGTCTATCACCACGAGCAATTGGTCTAAATAAATTTGTTCGGTAGTTGAAAGTCCTTGAGAACAAAGTGTAAATAACCGATTATTGACCATTGACCGAATGTGGCGAATTAATCGGTCAAGGGTGCTAAATGCTGGTAATTCGTATCGTTCTTTCACTAATTCCTCAATTGCCACATTGATTAAATCAGCAGGGTGGTCTTTAATTTGGGCTGCTTCTGCAACTAATGTGGCTATTAATCTTTGACCTGTTTTATCATATTGTTTGACTCCTAAATACTCCCGAATAATATTTTTATAGGTATGACGTTGGCGTTCGGAGGGTATTGCTTTTACTGAGTCTTGTAACTTTAAACACGACCGTAAATGTTTAATTACCGCAATTGGGATCTGTTCAGGATGAGGGAAATATCCTAGACGTTGAAAGGATTTCAACATCACCATTAACCGTAGCAATCCTTCATGGTTCTTGGTTTTAGACTTGACAAACTTGATTTCTGTAGGTGTTGGAGTGTAAAGTTCTGCCAGTTCTTTGGGGTCAGGAAATTGTTTAAATTTGGGATAAGCGGTACGGTCAATTGATGTCATTCAAGTAATATTTAAAACATATAATAATCTAGTGGAAATTTTGAAAATATACTGTTTCAACAAGGCTTTAATCTGAAAACCCGTTTATAAATCAAATACGAGTCTTATATAATACTAAGATTACTCAAAATGGTTTTATCCCTCACTCCCCTACCAAAGAGTATTTTATATTCTTTTGGGTAGAAATTGACAATGCCGATAAAAATGTTGTTTTTTCGCTCAAAAAGTTGTCAATAATTATGAATGTTATGGTGACTCAGTTCAGCTTTGTAGTTCTGGATTAATCAGCATATTTAAGGCGTGACGGGCGGCTGATTCGGCTTTTTGGGAGGTAACTTTCTGGTAGCGTAATGTGGTTTGAATGCTTTCATGTCCCATGAGTGAACGTAATTCTTCTATGCTGATTAATCCTACTCGTTCTGTAGCATAAGTATGGCGTAAATCATGAATGCGTACCCCGGTTAATTCGGGATTGGTATTGGTAATTTCTCGCCAATAATCATGCAATGTATGATAGCTAATTCTACTGACTTTGAGGGTAACTGGATGTTGTGCTGTAAACAATGCGTTGATATTTTTATGTCGTGTGTGTTGGAAATATTTATTTAGTGATTGGGCGGCATCATTGCTATAAAAGCACCACCTTTGTTTGTTGCCTTTTCCCAATACCTGAAATTTCTGATTTTTGATATCTAGGTCTGATAAATTCAGTGCTAAAAGCTCTCCTATTCTACATCCTGTGCGATGCAATAGATGAATTATTGCTGATAGTCGCAAGTCATCTTTGGTTGCTGTATAGAGGATATTTAGCTGGTCTGGTGTTAGATATCTTATGAGAGTATCGCTTTTATGTTCGCCTTTTTCTCGTTGTGGGGGACGCTGTTTTAATCCCTGAATTGGGTTGATTTTTATATACTCTTGTTGGACGGCGAAGTTAAATAGACTTTGCAGTATTGCTTGATGCTTATGGTGGGTTGTGTATTTTAAATGTGAGAGGCTATCTAGATACTCTATTAATGTTTGCTTACTGATTATTTCGATTAGCCAACTTCCATATTCTGCTAGGAAGTTTAAGAGGGTTAGTTCGTAGGTTTTAATGGTACTGGGTGCTAGTCCAGTCCGTTCTAAAAATTTGACGGCAACGGTGGCTAATGTGACAGCTTGCTTCACGGAAATTTGTGTGTTTTTAGCAAGGTTATTTATTCCTAAATTATATATCTTTTAGGGAGAAATATTGGCAGTGTTTTATGGATACTTTTAAAACTCCAAAACCTGGAGAATCTCTGTCCGACTATGTTTTGCGGATGAGAAAGGAACTCAATTTAACTCAGTTTGAGGTGGCGAATGCGGCTGGTGTTCATTCTCGCTCTGTGGGGAAGATTGAACGGGGATTGACAAGGAAACTTAGCCATAAAACTCTTGGCGGTCTTGCTTTGGCTTTGTCTGTGCCTGTTGAGTATTTGCAGGCTGTTGTCAGGGGAGAAGAGGTTCTGGTAATGGCAGCGATTAAGTTTTGCCCCCAATGTTGGAATCCTGGTGGCGTTGTGGATTCAATGTGGGGAAATGTTCGGGCTAGGTTTTGTTATCTATGCGGTACGCAATTACGGTCTAGTTGTGCTAATTGTGGTGAGTTGGTGGTGTCGTTGAGGTATAAGTTTTGTCCTCTGTGTGGAAAACCTTATAAGGATGGGGGGAAAAATTGTTGAAAGCTAGACACAGTAGGCATTTCCAGACCATCTTGCAGGTTTTTACACGTATCTCGGCTCAATACCACGTTGACGTTCTGTAATTAGATAAACAGTTTGTTTAACGTTACTCATTTTTTTGTTGACAACTCTGGTGGAATTTCAGATATTTTGGTATTTTTTCACCCTGTACAGGCGAAATCTTGAAAACAACAGTATGTTATTAGACATTAGTAATCCTCAAACATACAGGTAACAAGCAAACAGGCTTAACCCTATTTAATATAAACTAAATCAAGCGGTTTTTACTTAAACTTTTTGGTGTCATTAATACCAGTTCCAGCATTAACTAGATCAATGCCGTCGCCGTAGTAAATAAAATCATCGCCTGAACCAGTGGTGATCCTGTCATTACCAGAACCAGTGGTAACTTCATTATTACCGTTGCCAGCATTAATGGTGTTATCACCATCCCCGCCATCAATAGTATCATTACCAGACCCTGCAATGATATTATCACGTCCACTACCAGCAGTAATTGTGTTGTTACCTTCACCTGCTCTGATGATATTATTACCTTCACCTGCTCTGATAATATCATTACCAGCCCCGGCAATAATATAATCAATACCATCGCCACCAGTAATATCATTATCTCCATCACCGGCATTAATAAAGTTGTAGCCATCTCCAGCCACAATCACATCATTACCAGTGCCAGAGGTGATTCTGTCATCACCAGTACCAGTGGTAATATCATTATCTCCATTGCCGGCATAAATGTAGTTTTTGCCATTTCCAGCATTGATGATGTCATCACCTGAGCCTGTGGTGATGTTATCATTACCTGCACCAGTGGTAATTTGATTGAGTCCATCACCGGCATTAATAAAGTTGTCACCATTTCCAGCATTGATGATGTCATCACCTGAGCCTGTGGTGATGGTATCTTTGCCACTACCAGTTGTAACTGTATTATTTCCTGTGCCAGCATTGATAAAGTTGTCACCATCTCCGCCATCAATGATGTCATCACCAGTGCCAGTGTGAATAGTATCTTTTCCTGTACCACCAGTAATTTGATTGAGTCCATCACCAGCATTGATAAAGTTGTCGCCATCTCCAGCATTGATGATGTCATCACCTGTGCTGCTTGTAATGTTGTCATTACCTGCACCAGTGGTAACTGTATTATTTCCTGTGCCAGCATTGATGAAATTATTACCATCTCCGCCATCAATGATGTCATCACCTGCACCACTGGTGATGTTGTCATTACCACTACCAGTTGTAACTGTATTGTTACCTTCACCTGCTCTAATGACATTATCGCCTTCTCCACCGTAAATGGTGTCATTCCCAGATCCACTAGTGATGGTGTCTTTACCGCTGCCACCGTAAATTGTGTTATTACCTTCGCCGGCATTAATGACGTTAATCCCTTCACCACCGTAAATTACGTCATCACCTGCACCTGTGTTGATGTTATCATTGCCTTCGCCACCGTAAATGATGCTGTTACCGTTCCCAGTAACTGTAAAGGTATTGATGCCGCTTCCTCCATCCATGATGGTGTTACCACCTGTGGAGTGCATGAAATCGTTGCCGTCTCCACCATATATACTGTTGTCACCATCTAAACCGTATAGTTTGTCATCTCCTCCTAGTCCTGAGAGAATATTCGCTCCATCATCTCCTCTAAGGGTGTCATTATATTCCGAACCTTCTAGGTTTTCCACAGAGGTGAAGCGATCGCCTAAAGCATCCCCCTCTGTGCCAGTACCATTGCCCAAATTAGCAGACACCCTAGTCGTTGAGGTGTAGTAGGAAACTGTATCAATACCTTCTCCTCCATCTATTTGGTCGGTAATAGTATTACCTACACCCAGACCACCTACGAGGAAATCATCGCCACTGTCACCGTAGAGTTCGTCGTTATCATTTTCACCATATAGTTCATCGTTGCCATCGCCACCAGAGATAATATCCTGACCATCGCCACCGTAGATCCGGTTAGCACCTGAGTCACCAGTCAGGGTATCGTCAAAGGCAGTACCAATTAAGTCTTCAATATTGGTGAGGCTGTCGGTATCGCCAAAGCCATCGGTGGCGGTTGGGGAGCTGAGGTCAACGATAACCGCATTGGGGTCACGGCGGTAGCTGATGGCATCTCGTCCTTCGTTCCCTTCTAAACTGTCATTGCCAACGTTACTGATGAAGACATCGTTGCCTTTCAGCCCAAAGAGTTTGTTGTCACCATCATCGCCGATTAAGACATCAGCATAATCTGAACCGATGGCATTTTCTAAATCAATTAAGGTATCAATACCACCAAAACCATCTTGTCCTTCCCCTGCATTAATAGCAAATGTGGGTTCAAGATCACTCTCGACAAATTGGTGATGGAGGAAGACGCTTTCATGAAGGAAACCTCCCAGATTTGCAAAACCTTGATTTCTATCAAGATTAACTACCACACTATTAGGAGAATTATCATAGGTAACGGTATCATTTCCTTCTTCACCTTTGATAAGATCATTACCGGCATCACCTCTGAGAGTATCATCTCCTAAACCACCCTCTAGAACGTCATCGTCATCACCACCAGAGATGATGTCATTTCCTTCTTCACCTTTGATAAGATCATTACCAGCATCGCCACCGAGAGTATCGTCTCCTAAACCACCAGCGATATCATCATTCCCATCACCGCCGAATATACGGTCATTTTCCCCTTCACCTTTGATAAGATCAGCCCCATCTCCTCCTTGAAGGTTATCTTCTCCTGATCCTGTATTGGTGGCCGTGAAGCTGTTTCCTAAACTCTTCTCAAAGGTAGAATCTCCAAAAATCTTATCCGCCCCTTCTTTCCCATCAATGGTATCGTCCCCATCTCCACCTCCAATGAGATCATCACCCATTCCACCAGTGATAGTATCATCATCATCTTCTCCATTGAGAACCAAGGCTAAGGCAGCTTGAGAAGCATCAATAGTATCATTACCAGCACCTGCATTGAATATCAGAATCCCATTGGCACTATCAGGGGCGTTAATTTCTGCATAATCATCGCCTGACCCGGCATAAACTGTTAAAGGTGTGTTAATGCCTTGGAAGTAGAACTCATCTTCTCCTTCAAAACTACTAATGGTGGCTGCTCCTGCTGTGATTATGCCATTAAAGGTAAAGATATCATCATCTACCCCACCTTCGATTTCAACGATGCCATTGCTGGTAACATTGCCGTAAATATTAGTAGTTCCTCCTACTCCTGGATCATCGAGGGGATCACTATCAATCTTCATGGTAATGTTTCCGTTGGCGAAAATATTACTATCTGCTGCTAATTCTAGACTATCTTTTGCTTCAATAAAGACTTCTCCAGAGGCTGCCTTGACAGTGCCAAGGGTAATGTCTCTAGCTAAGATAAAGACATTTACTCCTGCATTTATCTCACCATTCGCTCCTAAAGACAGCGTATTTTCCCCTTCTAAGGTGACATTGCCGGCGGCATTAATACTATTGAGAATATCAATATTTTGGGCTGCCGCATCTAGTTGTACCCGAACATCACTATTATTGGAGGTAACAGTACCAATGGTTAGATTGCTCAAAGAACGCAGATAAATACCATCATTAGCTGTGGCATCCACTTGTCCATCCACGATGATATCAAAGAAATTATTTGCTGTACCAATGCTTTGTGCCGCAATTAACTCTAGGGATGCACTGCGAATGTTACGGGTTTCTGTTTCAAATCGATCTAGGATTGAACCCACTTCGGCTTTTAAACGGATATGTCCAACAGCAAAGAGATTGTCTAACTTAATATCGTTGTTTACTTGAGTTAAGTAAATATTGTTCCCAGAGCGTGCTGTGAATACATTATTGCCACCTACCTGAATTCTGACATCGGAATCTTTTGTGCCAATGTCATTATCTCCAGCTTCTAAAATTACCTCATTACCAGCTATGACGTTAACTGTACTGCCACCGACACCGTTATAAATGCCTTTTGCTGATTTAATCCGAACATCATTGTTGTTGGAGTTCAAGGTGTTAAGGTTCATATTTTCTTCTGAACCAAGGAACATGACACCATTGGATGAAGCGGTGATTACTCCAGTTGCTTCTATATCAACATCTTCACGAATACGAATATCAATGCGGGCAGGTACATCGTTGTATTCGAGAACATTTCCGGTGATCACAATAGTTCCAGCTACGTCAGCATAGTAAGTAATATCACTTCTTTCGGCGGTGGCGATCGCTAACAAAAATTCTTCTTCTTGTGGCGTACCCTTTGTAATATCAGCAATGAGGAAAGAGCGAGTACCATTATCTGAACCGATGTTAACGCTTGCCCTTAGGGTAATATTGTGTCCCTTGGCATTTGGATCTTCAATCACCAATTCTGTATCGGACACATCAAGGAAAATGGCGGAACTCAAGCCATATTTGAGTTGTTCTTTAGTCCAAACTCCCCCTTCCTCAAGGGAGTTTTCTTCCGCATTTGAAGAAAATTCATACTTATAGTTAGGATCATAAGCTGCCGTTAATCCCGGTGCCTCAAGCTGCCCATGAAGAGCATGGTAATCTTGGGTTTTTTGTTGCTCAAGACCTTGAATTTTTGCTTCGCTGTAACCCATTGCACTCAAGTTATCTTTTCGACTTTGATCAAATTGATATTGGAAATTCGGATCATAAGCATCAGCCGTGAAAGCGGCCTTAATATTTACGTTGACTTGACCCAACGCTGTTGCCCCAAATTCATCCTCAACAGTGACCCCAAAGGATGCTATGCCTGTAAAGCCATTACTGGGAATAAACTCAAGATTTGAGAATTGAACTATCCGTTGACCCGCTACTACCGCCTGACCATTGAGCATCAAAGTCCCATTAGTTGGCAAAGCATTGATTGTGACTGCTGATAAGCGATTGACAGTAATTCCCGCCAGGCGATCGCCATCCCCATCACTAAACCCAGATAAGAAGTGGATAGCTTCAAATTCAACTTTCTTATTGACGAGTCCATCCACAGAAATATCGCTAAATATGGGAGCCGTGTTGCTTTCCCCTACTCGTAGCGTAATTGAACCTAGATCCGTATTACCTGAGCCATCATCTGCCAAGACTTCAAACTCCACATCCCCTGTGAAATCCTCTCCAGGAATGTAAACCAAATTGCCTAAGTCTGAGGCATCAATAACAGTGTTTTGCCCAACTTCAACGCCATTTAATTGCAACAAACCAGAACTAGGAAGAGACTTGATCGTAATACTCGCCAAAGCATCCCCATCAACATCCCCAAAATAATTGGTGAAATCAGTCAAGCTAAAGTTAATACCATTGGAATTGACAGGAACTAACTTGCCAAAATCATTAAGAACTGTGGCTGTATTGTCATCAACATAGGAAATATTGCGATTGTCTTGAATATTGCGATATTCCCAATATCGTTGATAGTCTTGTTGCTTAGAGTTTTTATAGGCTTCCTTGGTCTCCTTGATACTCTCTAAAGCCCCATTTTCTACCGTTAAGCGCAGTTTCTGATTGATCGCCGCCAATACCTCATCCTTGGCAATCAGATCCTCCTCACCCCCAGTATTATTGTCAACAATGCTGCCATTGGTTGCACGGATGGAAACATCACCATTTTGACTGGTTGCCTGAATCAAAAAGAGGTCGCCTGTTTTTTCAGTAAGATAAATCCCATTATTGGCTTGGGCATCAAGACCATGACTTGTATCGCCTTTTGTATCCACTTGAATGGCAGATGAAGCCGTCCCGATAGTCCCACTAGCAGAGTTTAGAGTGACTAAGTTTCCAGCAATCAAGCTATTGCCATTCAATGCTGTGACATCATTTTTAGTGATTAGAGTGACATCGCCATTACTAGCTTGAATTTCCTGAACCTTTAAGCCAGAGCCTTCATCATTAATATCAATATTTCCAGAGGTTGTCGTCGCATTAATGGTACCACCGCGAATCCCTGTTGCCAGAGCTTGGTCGAGTTCACCAATGCCTGTCTCTGCACTCAGAACAATATTTTTAGTGTCAATAATACTATCGGATGGCATCAGAATTGAACCAAATTTACTATTTAATGTTGTCGTACCAGCAACATTGGTAATAGAACCATTGAGATAAATAGATTGATTAGAAGTGACCTTTATGGCTCCAGTATTATTGCCCACAAACCTGATGTCAATGGGATGGTTCGCTTTGAAAGAATGAGTAAAATATTCTTGAATTGCAAAGTCAGTAACTACTACATCCCGCAATAAATTCGGCTGATCGTTTTTGTAGCCATTGGGATAGTACCATGAAACGTAACTGATGCTGTTAACGTTAGCCGTGGCATCAAACTCGTAGTCGCTTCCTAAATTACTATTTTCAAGAATATAGGAATAATCTTTATCTCCTGTTCGATTTGAATCATCTTCTCCCACTATTTTAAGGCCAACGGTATATGTGTATTTCATGCTGGGGGTTGTCGGTAGTCCTGTACGCCAAGTAAACGCGTTACTGGTGTAGGCTTCATTGTAGTCGTAAGTATATTCATTACCATAGGAGACATACTTATAAGTGGCACTGCTTGGTGTATATAACGTGCTCCGCCCAGACGAGACAACAGCATTATTGTTCAAGAGATTACCTGCGTCGCTGTAGGTATAACGGCTTTCCGTATTTTTCAGGCGATCAATAATAACAATTTGCCCCTCAATACCTTCACCGCCTGCATTTAAATTGCCTAATTCCAGACCATAGTCCGTATAATTGGTGATATTGATATTACCAAAGCCATCCATCGCTTGAATGCGCCCAGTCCCCGTACTTAATACTTTTCCTCGTAATTCAACATAGCCTCCACGCACATCAATGTCTTCAACTTCAATCAAATTTGTAAATGGATTAAATACTGCTTTTATCGCTCCAATAGTCCCTGAAGTAACTTTGCCATTGGTAGTCATTCCATCCTTCAAGGTATAGCGATAATCATTGTCAATGGCATCTACTCCCCATTTATTATCTTCTTTTTCAATATCGTCATTTAGGGAACTTTCTAAAATCAAATTATAACTATCTACCCCACTTTGAATTAATCCATTGACATTGATATAGTTGGCACTAATAAAGATATTATTTTCTGCAACAATAGCACTGGGGTTTGTGGTTGCAGTTTCCCAAGTGTGACTTAAATTTTTAGTGCTTGTTGTGGCTGGACTTGGATCGAAGCCATAGCTATAATTTGGACTTACTCTACCATTATACCCCTGCGAATTAATCTGAAAGTAAGGATTAAGAGAAGGAATTCGATCCTTAGCGGTAGTAGTTGCTGTATTTAAGGGATTTGCTAAACTCTCATACTTTCCAACTAAAGTGCTATCAACAGATTCAGGATTGCCTCCTGTATGGAAAAAATAGCCATCAGTTAAGATGAAATCTTCTCCTGCCTGAATATTAATGGTTTTGGCTGCTAATTCTCCTTGAATACCAATGCTACCTTTATCATTAACCAAGGAGACAATTCCATCTAGGTTACTGACGATACCATCATCATTGGAAAGCATGAGAGGCCCATTTACACTCTTATTGATAACACTAATTTCGGTTGTTTCCCCTTCTGATGTACTGATATTAGTAAAATTGACTCCGCTTTTACTGGAATTGGCTGCCAGGATCTCTCCATTGGATGTTTTGCTTTGACCATTGAGCAGTAATTTACCACCATTACCATCTCGAATAATTAAAGTATTGATCAACAGATTTATGTTGGAATTATTTTCAACTTCAATTAAGCTATCTCCTTGGGCTGTTAAATCACCAGATCCTGATAAATTTTGTGTATTAATAATAATGTCGCCAGAAGAAACAACAATATTTGGCAAACTGATAAACGTTTGTGCTGGATCGTTTAACGAGAGTCCAAGACTATTTTGAAGAAACTCTAATCCTGCTAATTCGTCTTCATAGTTCTGTTTCTCAGCAGCAGTAAAAGTCGAGCCTCGATAGTTCGTGCTTGCCTCTGCCTCTCCGTCCTGCGTGGTTACGGTACCTCCGGTGTTTGTCTCTGCGGTTGTATAGGTGGCTAAAATGCTCTCGATTGTTTTAATGCGATTAATAATATCACTAGCAAAGTTCACATCAAGAATTTCAAAACTGGAGTTATCATCATAGGCAATTTTCAGTCCAGAACTGTTAATAATGCCTTTGTCTTCACCATTGAGATAGACACGGGCGGAGGTAGCATTAATTTGGTCAAGGCGAACCCTTTGTTTATTATCAAATCCAGCAGTAACAGAACCATTGATGGTGACATATTCATTGTAGGTTTCGCTAATTTTAGGATTGCCTATAATCGTATCGGAACCGCCAAACCAAGATGCGATTTCTTTCCAAAGACTCTTGCCTTCTCCCTTCCCTGAAACATTGGTAAACCCTTTGCTCGCTTCAATAGCAACATCCCTGACAGATTGAATAGTTGCATTCTTTTCAATTGTGACCAGATTACTGGAGTTAACAGTCAGGCGCGTAACAGGGTCAGGATTCGCACCAGCAGAACCGTTGAGTAAGTAAATATTGCTAAACAAATTGACTGTGCTGTAGTTGCGACGCTTTGCTTCATCGTAGCCACGACCGGCATCAATATTTACGTCTCGTTTAGCGTAAATAAAGGCACCATCCTTGATCAGAACTTGGTTGACTGCTCCAGTAAATTCGGTGATGGAGGTTCCGGAGGGCAACCCGGCAAGACCATAGGTTTTAGCTTGAACATCGGTAGCAATATCAACATCGCTTCTAGTCCAGAGGTCAATGTCTCCCACGCTTTTCAGGTCTGCATTCCCAATTTCCACAATCGCTTGATTGAGGGTAATGCCAATGATGGAGTCGCCCCCTGCGAAGGGAATGCCGCCCCCCACATCAATATTGACTTCATCACGGGCGGTAATTTTGTTATGGGCGTTAAGAACAAAGTCCCCTGGATTATCCAGATCCCCAACAACCTCCAGGGTGGCGTTGTCAGCTACAGTTACTTTGCTGGTGTTGCGAACTCTAGTAATACTCTTAACGGCAGAAGCATCAAATACGCCTCCAGAACCGGCTTCCGCATTTTGATCTGCGAGGGCGGATTTGTTCATAATATTGTGCGATCGCGCAACAATATTGTCCGCAATAATATGCACATCTTTGATGTCAACTAGAACATTTGTCGTGACTATATTATTTGAGTCCGCGCCGCTACCGCCGGCAATAGAGGCATTAATAGCATTAGTTTTAGCATTAAAATCACTAATTTGTTGAGCCTTCAGATTAAGGTTAGTAACATTAATGTGGTTATTATCCTGACCATTGTTAATCGTTACAGTGGCATTGTTATTATTGATCGTTCTTGCATCGGCAGCTTGTCCGGAAATAATTCCGCCACCACCAGCAACAGATTCAGCAAAATTGGTGGTATTGCCAAAAGCTGTCACATTTAATGTTCCCCCACGGAAAATAACATTTGTGCCTAAATAGCTATTATGGGTGGTATTTGTTTCAGCTTTAGCGAGATGGAAACCCGCACTCAACCCACTAACACTCACCCCCGTTGCATAGGCATCTTGGTGACTTATATCTTGGACTGTGATGGTCGCAACATTGGTAATGTTGAGGTTTGTATTATCCCCGATGTACGCACTGAAATTATTGCTGTTTTTCGCTGTTGCTTCACTGCCGTTAACAGAAGCTAGTAATCCTCCCCCTGATCCCATTGCATCGGCTTCGACGGAAAAACCAGTGGTTGGCAGTTCTTGTTTAGCCTCTACATTCAGGTTTGCGGCCTTGACTTGATAGGTACTGTTCCTGTTGCCAATATTGATATAGGCATTAACGTCACTATCGGTTTCGGCGATCGCTGTCGAACTCCCCACAGCTATCCCACCCGCAACTGAGTACCCATCCGCATTCGCTTTGACTTGAGGTTGGATCTTAGCAATCACATTGAGGGTGTTGTCCACATCTATTTTCGAGTTCGTGCCAATATATGCCGTTGCATTATGACGGGAGATGGATTCTGATTTATTAACTTGAACTCCGCCCAAAACCCCGCCCGACGCAGAAGTCAAGGTGGAATCAAGTGTTTCTATCGCTGTCGCAAGGACATCTAAATTATCGGCTTGAGTAATGTTAGAGTTCTCAATGTAGGCTGTGGTGCTGCCGAAATCATAACTGTAGCTATTGACAACCCCAACACCCACTGCACCCACTGCTACTCCATTACCCTCGGAGTTAGCTGTTGAAGTGCTGTGAGCCTCCACTAAAACATTACCCGTTGCGTTCAGGGTTGAATCTTTAACAAACGCAGAAACAGTAGTATTGACAGTGGCACTTGCATCATTACTAGCAACCCCTACAGCAGAACCTGCAACAACCAGAGAGTAGGTTTTTTCAATATTGGCGACAGAAATTGCTTTGACAGTTGTATCTACAGAATCAACTGTAGCTCCATTGATAATTGATGCCTCAATATTGCTGCTGATAGTATTTTCGACGATTGAGGCACCCACTGCAGCACCAATACTAAAGCTGGCTGAAATGCCAATGGACTCTGCTATAGCGTTAGCATTTTCATTGGCAATGACTTCGACATTTTGAGTTGCATTGACTTTAAGAGATCCAGAAATCCACGCCTTAACTGTATTGGAAATCACGTTGTCAATATCAACACCACCACCACTAAGACCGAAAGCTCCTCCTGATACAGACGCAGTAAAAGCAGAGGAATCAGTTATTTTTGCTTGTTCCGCATCAGCATTAATGGAGATATTACCCTCAGCTTTAACCTGTTTGTCTGTAGTTCCAATAACATAAGCTTGCACCTGATTTTTGATGTCATTATCAACCTTGGAAACTCCCACGGAGATAGCAACACCACTGCTAATATTCAAATTCACGGCAACTGCAACGCCAATTGCTTGTGCCTTGACAATCTCGCTATTAGATAATGCCGTTACTGAAATATCGCCAACTGTGGCGGTGATGTTGGAGTTTTCACTATAAGCTTCGACCTTTGTACTCAATTGATTGATGACTTCTGCCCCGGCACCAGCCGCAGCTAAGATACCTCCGGCGATCGCCACAGAACCAGCAAAGGAAACCGCATCAACTTTATCGGTCGCTTTGGCTTGGACAGTTATGTTGCCTTGATCGGAGGTCAAGGTCGAGTTTTTAACATAGGCTAATACTTCATTGCCCAAGGGTGATGTATCGCCAATTCCATCTAACCCGATGAGATTACGTGCTAAGGATACGCCAATCGCACCTGCCCCCACTGTCCCACCTGCTACTGAGGCAGCCCCAACGAGCGAGGTAATGGTCGCCTCGCTTTGAGCATCAATCAGTATATTGTTCTGAGCTATGACACTATTGCTGTTGTCAATGTAGGCATGAACTTTGTTGTTAATAATATTAGTAGCATTGGCTCCGGCTCCAGTCAGTCCTACCCCAAGCGCACTAATAGCGACACCAAGGGAAGCAGCTATCGTTGTTGCCTCAACTGTTGCGGCTTCTTTTGCCGTTAAAGAAAGTTGATCCGATGCTATGACAGTAGGGCTATTGGTAATGTAGGACTCTACAGTATTGGCAATTGTATTCTCCGCCAATGCCACACCGATGGCAACTGATACGCCTGGACTTTTTGGAGCGATCGCGACGGCTAAGGCAGCAGCTCCGCTTTTAGCAGTAATTTTAGATGTATCCTGGGCTGTTAGCAGAATATTACTGGCTTCAATTCGAGAACCAACCGCACCATCAATATAAGTCTTGACCTGGGTGGCAATCTTATTAACCGTACTCACGCCAGCACCACTCAAGGATAAAGCTCCTTGCGAACCTCCTGAAATTGCTACAGATCCAGCCCATACTTCGGCGGTAATGGTTTGATGGGAAATGGCTGTCTGACGTATATCTCCAGTGGTAGCTTTAACAGTAGAATCCTCAACGTAGGCCTGGATTTGGGCTTTATTTGGACTGGCATCATTGCCAATTTGCACAGTGCCATCTGCATTGAAGCCAATTAAATCGAAACCAATGAAGTTGTGCGCTATTGATGCTCCGATGGCTGCGGCCACTCCACCTTTGCCGCCAATCCCAACTGAGCCAGAAACCGCGAGAACATCTGCATCAATTAATGATGTATTACGGGCATCTAAAGTAACCTCTCCCTCGCTGGTTACTGTGCTATCAATAATGTAAGCATTAGTATTAGTACCAATGATATTGACCGCTTCTGCTCCTCCCCCCGATAAGGCAATGGATATCTTCCCACTACCTGCAACTGCTATTGATGCTGCTGTAACGGTGGCACTGATAGTGGCATCTTCTTTCGCTTCGATCTTGATACGTCCTTTTTTGGTGGCTTCACTTGCCGTCTTTTGATATGTGACATCAAATTCAGTTGTTTTATCGGTTACATCTTCCCAACGGATGATATCGCCATAATTCTCAGCAGATAAATCCACTTTATCCGGTAGAAGTAAATCACCATCCTTGCGTCCGAGAAACTGATAACGCTTATCCCCACTGGCAACGATAGTTACTCCTGGCAGTATTTTTTCTTTGTAGTTAGCCTGATCCACCACGGCACGTTCAACCGTGACCGTCTCTTTCTTGATGTAGGCTTCAACCTCGTTCAATACTTCGTTCAGGGCTAAAGAGACACCAATTGTGCCTCCCAAAGCATTATCAGCCCCAAAAGATGCCGCTACAGCCGCACTTAAAGCATTTGCCGTAATTTTTGATGTGTCATTGGCAATTAAGTTGGCACTATCAGCAGTGATAATTCCTTGATCTGATTTCCCATTGGGTACTGTGCCATCAATAAAGGACTTGATTTGGTTTCGGATACGGTTTTCGGTACGGACACCTGCACCCGAAAGCTGCCCCGCATTGCCAGCCCCGCCAGCAAGCCCTACAGCAACGGCATCAACCCCTGCCTCAATGGTCCCGTTGGCTAAGGCCGTCAAGTAAAGATCGCGGGTAGCTTCGACTTTAGAGTTTTTAATATAGGCCTGGACTTCTGCTTTTGCCGCATCGTTATTTTTATTAGCCACAGGGCCAAGAGCTTCCCCAAATGAGGCTTCCCAACCAATCAAGTTCGTGGAGAAAGATGCGCCAATCGCTACCCCCCCTGCATTCTTCAGTCCGAGGGTTGCCGTAATCGCCGCAGCTAATACATCGGCGTTAATTGATGATGTATCCATCGCCTGGATATCAACATCGCCACCACTGGTGATCATACTGCCCTCAATATAGGCGTTGATCTTGGGAATAATGACATTGGTGGATTCTGCCCCACCACCACTTAGGGAAATGCCTGTCTGATTAGCGGCGGTCAAGGCCACTGCCACTGCGGTGGCTTCGGCAATAATTTTTGCTTTATTGATGCTAGATAGCTGAAGGTCTCCGTCTGATTCGACTGTTGAATCGAGAATGTAGGCTTGGAGATTATTGTTGATTTGATTCCTGGCGATCGCTGCCCCAATAGCTAGTCCACCACCGTTATTTCCATCAGCAAATGTTAGTGCGCCACTAAACCCAATCGCCTCGGCCGTAATTTGAGATTCATCGCTCGCCGTCAGGATTACACTACCTGTGTTCAGAGTGGTGACTTTACTATTGCCCTTAATACTTGCTTCAACTGTGGTCGCAATGTCATTAAAGGTAAACGCTCCGCCCAACGCGATCGTGCTTGCAGATTTTTCGGATGCGGCTCCGGAAATTGCTCCTCCAAGAGCTAGTACATCAACTGTCGGTTTGGATATGGCATCTACTTTTACGTCTCCTTTGACAGTTAAATCCGCGTTATCAATATAGGACTTAACCCCACTATTAATCTGATTAATAGAAACACTTGCACCGATACCAACCTCACCACCCAAGGTAGCGACTCCCGATACGCTGAAGATCGAGGCTGTATCAATGCCACTGACGCGAACATCAGACACGTTGAGAATGGTTGCACCTTCTAGAAAAGACTTCGTATGCCGACTGACTTCGTTATTAGTAACTTGTCCCGCAATACCTAGCTTACCGACTTTATTGCCACTAGCAGCATAGGAACTTATCGAACCTGGAGTACGTGCGGAAATGTTAATATCTCCATCGGCATTCAAAGTAGCCTGGCTAACAAAAGCTTGTACTCCACCAGATATTGTGTTTTGCGAGTAAGAACCAGCTAATCCTGCTGATTTTTTGTTCCCCTGTAATACTACTGAGCCAGAGCCAGCTAGAATACTCCCCGCTAAACCGTCATCTGCGGCTAAAATTCTAACATCACTGCCACTAGCAATGGTTTCATTTTTCAATACATGGCTCAAAGACAGATCACTCAGGGTTACGATGGCGATCGACAAAGTGGAAGCTGTAACGCTCACCACCTTAAACTCACCATTATTCAGAGTAGTACCTGATATATTGATAATTTGTCCGGGACGGAATCCCTCTGCTACCCAGCTACCACCGTCCCTCTCGATCGTGTCTACATCGTTGAGTTCTTTACTAAATGTCAGTTCAGGAGTACCTGACATAGCTGGTCCTGTGGTGATCGTCGCTTCTGATGTAGTTTGTGATGTCAGATTGTCCCCTGTTTCGAGAGTAATGATGATATCTTCCACAGACAAGATCCGATAATAGCCATCATTACTGTTAGTATCTTTAACACGTAAAGTTTGCCCAGCCCTAAATCCGTCACCAATCCAACTTCCTTCATTACGGGTAATAGTGTCATTTGTTCCTGCGTCGGCAAATATTAGCTCAGGAGAGCCTGTCATCTGAGGAGTTCCTGTGTTCGCAGCAAAAAGATCGATCTTTCCAGTTGTTGTAATTAATACTTGTCCATCTACATAGGCTCGAGTATTATTCTCAACGTTATTAATAGAGACATCTCCCGATGCCCCAAAGCCAAATGTACCGCCTTCGGCATTATTAGGTACTGAGCCAGACCCAGCATCAGACTTCCCTTTCCCTGTATCCTTTTTGCCTGAAGTTTTAGTGCCAGCGATAGAAAAAGAAACAATCTGGTCTCCACCAAGGGCATCAATTGTTACATCTTTGGCGGTAATTGATCCAGTACCACTAATTGCATCACCATCGATCTTTACTCCTTCAGCTACTTCATCCTGCAATTGGTCACTCGATTCAAGAATAGCAATATTGCCATCAATAGTCGCTAGGGTATAAGTGCCATTATTGTTGTTGGAACTAGAAACTATAATTTCATCACCAGGTC